>CAZVAH010000335.1:0-2287 GCA_964625035.1 uncultured Bacteriovoracaceae bacterium
ACTATATACACCCGTATACATTAGACATATATTCATAGAAAGAGGAGGATAGATGCCAAAGACGCTTACACAAAAGATTATTGATGCACATATTGTTGAGAAGACAGATTCAGAGTATGGAATCAGGATAGATCAGACTATAACCCAGGATGCAACAGGGACTCTTGTATATTTGGAGTTTGAGGCTACAGGCATCCCAAGTGTAGCTACCCAGCTTTCAGTAAGCTATGTGGACCATAATACCCTGCAGACAGGTTTTGAAAACGCAGATGACCATAAATTCCTGCAAGATATGGCATATAAGTATGGGATATACTTCTCGAAGCCAGGGGGTGGCATTTGCCACCAGGTACATTTAGAACGCTTCAGTATCCCGGGACAGACGCTCCTTGGCTCTGACAGCCATACCCCAACAGCAGGAGGTATTGGAATGCTTGCCATTGGGGCAGGTGGCATAGATGTGGCGGCTGCAATGGCAGGTATGCCATTTTATATCCCAATACCAAAGGTGGTAAATGTTGTCCTCAACTCAAGGTTAAAAGAATGGGTAAGCGCAAAAGACATCATACTGGAGGTCTTGAGGCACCTATCTGTTAAGGGTGGTGTAGGCAAGATCCTTGAATATACTGGAGACGGCATTAAATCTTTGAGTGTACCAGAGCGTGCAACCATTACTAATATGGGTGCAGAGACAGGCGCAACCACATCCATATTCCCAAGCGATGATGTTACAAGGGCATTTCTTAGTGCACAGGATAGATCTCAGTCCTGGCAATACCTGACCCCTGATAAATTGGCCTCATATGACGAGACCCTTGAGATAGACCTGTCAAGAATAGAGCCAATGGTGGCCTGCCCACATTCCCCAGATGATGTGCGGCCTGTAAGAGATATAGAAGGGAAACCAGTGGATCAGGTCGTGATTGGTTCCTGCACAAATTCATCTTTGAAGGATCTCCTTTTTGTGGCATCCGTATTAAAGGGTAAAAAGGTGCACCCAGATGTAGACCTTGCCATCTCCCCTGGATCCAGGCAAGTACTTATGATGCTCGCCAGTACTGGTGCCCTAGTTGATATGGTATCAGCCGGGGCAAGGATCTTAGAGTGTGCCTGCGGGCCATGTATAGGTATGGGGCTAGCCCCAAGGACGAATGGGGTATCTGTGCGTACATTTAACAGAAACTTTAAGGGAAGGTCAGGTACCCTGACTGCTGATGTATACCTTGCCTCTCCAGAGGTGGCTGTGGCATGTGCGATAAATGGGAAGATTACTGATCCAAGGGAACTTGGTACATATCCTAAGATACACTTACCAAAAAAGTTTCTCATAGACGATTCCATGATAATACCACCGGCAAAAAAGGTAAACAAGGATATCAAGGTCACAAGAGGGCCAAACATAAAGTCTTTACCAATAAGATGTGCCCTGGAGGATACAATTGAGATAGAAGCCATACTCAAACTAGGAGACAATATTACCACAGACGATATAATACCAGCAGGGTCAAAGATCCTACCTCTAAGATCCAATATCCCGGAGATTTCAAGGTATGTGTTCTCTCGTATAGATAAGGACTTTTCCAAGCGGGCACAAAAGGAAAAGGCTTCTTGTATTATAGCAGGTAATAACTACGGTCAGGGATCATCCAGGGAGCATGCAGCTGCCTGTCCTATGTACCTTGGTATAAGGGCTGTTTTTGCAAGGTCATTTGCAAGGATACACCGATCAAATCTGATAAATTTTGGTATCATACCCGTCACTATCGATGAGAGGGCATATGAGACCATACAGCAGGGACAGAGAATCCGTATTGGTGATATACTGAATCCTATAGCAGGTAAAGGGGCACTTAAGGTGCACTCTTTAAGTTCAGATGAAAAGATCAATTGCAAGATAGACCTGTCTGGGCGCGAGGCCGCCATCTTAAAAGCAGGTGGACTTCTCAACTATATAAAGAAAAAGATGAGAAAGTAAGATGGCGCAGGAAGTAAAGACCAGATTTGCACCCAGCCCAACAGGATATCTCCACATAGGCGGGGCAAGGACAGCACTGTTTTCATGGCTGTATGCAAGACATACCCGTGGTAAATTTGTACTGCGGATCGAGGATACAGATACTCAGCGCTCTACCAAAGAGGCCAGCCGGCAGATAATAGATGCCATGGAATGGCTGGGCCTCACCTGGGATGAGGGGCCATTCTACCAGTCAGAGAGGAAGGAGATATACCTTTCATACATAAACAAAATCTTGGATGAAGGCAAGGCCTACTGGTGTGAATGCACGCC
>CAZVAH010000336.1:0-2285 GCA_964625035.1 uncultured Bacteriovoracaceae bacterium
CTTGATAGGGCATCTTCGGGGCATGTATCTATGCATGTATTACAACCGATACATTGTCTAGCATCAAAGGAGATCTCAACCTTTGCTGATTTGCTCTCCGGGTTGTGACACCACGTACACGAAAGAGGGCATCCCTTGAAGAAGATAACAGTCCGTATACCCGGCCCGTCATCGAGGGAATTTCCCTTGATCTCTAATATGAGAGGCCTTTTATTCATCCGTACTCAGACCTTCCCCTGATCTTCATCTCTGATGATCTCATCTCTTATTTTCTCTATGACATTACTCACACTGCGATATCAAGATAAAATGGACAACCCCAAAAGGACCTGCCTATTTATCACCTGAAAGCTTAAGAAGATAGATCCCTTATATCCTTAACCAGGGCAGAGATATCATCTTCTGTAGTGTCCCAGGAGCACATGAGTCTGGCACCCCCTGAACCGATAAAGGTGTAGAACCGCCAGCCTCTCTCCTTAAGCGCATTATTTAAAGCAGGCGGCATTTCCACGAACACAGAGTTGGCCTGGCAGGGAAACATAATTTCGATACCTGGTATGCCTTGCAGCTGTCTACAGAGTGATTGTGCACACCGATTGGCATGCAGGGCATTGTGTATCCATGCCCCGTCCTTGAGTATGCCAATCCAGGGTGCGGCCAGAAAGCGCATCTTTGCCGTGAGCTGCCCTGCCTGCTTGCACCTGTAATCAAACTCATAGGCAAGATCCCTATCAAAGAAGATAACTGCTTCTCCCACAGAGAGACCGTTCTTGACCCCGCCAAGGCATAGCACGTCCACGCCGCAGGTCCAGGTAATTTCCTTTGGGGAAACATCTAAAGATGCCACAGCATTGGCAAAACGTGCCCCATCCATATGTATCCTCAAGCCCAGCCTTCTTGCCAGCTTGCCTATCGTGCGTAACTCTTCGGTTGAGTAGACCGTGCCCAACTCCGTGGCCTGGGTAATGCTCAATACCTTTGGTTTTGGGTAATGGATATCACTCCGAGTTTTCGCTATATATTCCACCTCATCGAGATCCATCTTTCCGCCCTCGCCTCCTGCCAGGAGTATCCTGGTACCATTGGAGAAAAATGCAGGGGCCCCGCACTCGTCGGTCTCCACATGGGCAGTCTTATGAGATATTATGCTGTGGTATGACTGGCACAAAGAAGCCAGCGCAAGCGAATTGGCCGCAGTGCCATTGAAGACAAAGAATACCTCGCAATCTGTCTCAAACACCTCACGCAACATGTCGCATGCCCTGCTTGTCCATTCATCATCACCATACGGCAGACAATGGCCGCAGTTGGCCTCTTTCATGGCTTCCCATGCCTCAGGGCATATCCCGGAATAATTGTCGCTTGCAAACTGACGTCTCAAAGATTCTTTTTCTATCATCTGTCTTACCTCTTATAAATCTGATTTCGATACTCCAAATACCATGACCACTATGTAATGAAAATAATTTTCTTTGCCTTATGATTACTTCAAGATTACTCATGATTCATCTTCGTATTCCTATATTTTAAAGGAGACAATAAACAATCAGAGGGTTATAATTCAATTACAGTTCCCAGACAAGGAGTTGATCATGTATATAGCCCTGGGGGTATGTATAGGTTATCTTTGCGGATCCATCCCTTTCAGCTATCTCATTGTAAGATACCTTAAGGGAACAGACATACGCACATTCGGTGATGGAAATGTAGGGGCAACCAATGTGCGACGTATTGCAGGAAGAAAGGCCGGCGCTCTTGCCTTCTTCTGCGATGTAGCTAAAGGGGTATTCCCTGTATTGTTTGGTGAATGGGTGCTCGGCCTGCCTCCCTATGGTATGGCCTTAAGCGGACTCGCTGCAATTATCGGGCATAACTGGCCTTTATTTCTTAATTTTAAAGGAGGGAAAGGTGTCTCCACGACCATGGGTGTATTAGGATCTCTTGCCCCCTGGGAAGGCCTGATCACCTTAATCCCGTTTCTTTCTGTTTATCTCCTTTTTCTCCATCACGATATACTTTCCCTACTTATCGTTGCCCCGCTGCTTCCCTTTCTCGCCTTTGCCTTTGGCAGATCCTTATCTTTTATTGCCTGCCTTTGCCTTATCCTTGGCTTTGTGTATATCCGCGGCATACCCAATATAAGACAGGCATGGAGGGAGGTAAAAGATCTTAAGATAAAAAAGTAGCCTTATAAAAAATGCTTGGAAAGGGGAAGAAAATGGCTGAGCAAGAAGGTAAAGTAAACCAGGGGTTAACATGGCAGATCATCCGGCGCAAGGCTTACC
>CAZVAH010000337.1:0-2281 GCA_964625035.1 uncultured Bacteriovoracaceae bacterium
CCTTATAAAGGAATGTCAGGCAGGAGAAGCATTATGTATGCAGTTATAAAGACAGGTGGAAAGCAGTACAAGGTAGAAGAAGGTGACAGGCTTAAAGTGGAGAAGCTTCAAGTAGCCAAAGGTGATGAGGTTGTCTTTGATGATATCCTTTTCATTGGTGGCGATGAGTATATACTTGGCACACCAAAGGTAGAAGGTGCTTCTGTCCAGGCTAAGGTGTTGCGGCAGATGCGGGATAGAAAGATTATTGTATTCAAGATGAAGCGAAGAAAAGGATATAGAAAAAAGCAGGGACACAGACAATACCTGACAGAGGTGTGCATTACAAAGATTAATACAGGTAAGGGGGCTTAAATATGGCTCACAAGAAATCAGGAGGAACATCAAGAAATGGTAGGGATTCTGCAGGCAAACGTCTTGGTGTAAAGAGATATGGTGGCCAGAAGGTAAGGGCTGGGAACATCATTGTGCGTCAAAGAGGCACCAAGATTCATCCTGGCCAAAACGTGGGCTGCGGTAAGGATTATACCTTGTTTGCCTTAAGAGATGGTATGGTAGAGTTTGGAACCCTTTATAATAATAAAAAGATGGTAAGGGTAATACCTGTTGTTTGATTCATGGACTTTATTGACGAGTCCACGATATATGTGAAGTCGGGTGATGGAGGGAACGGGTGTCTTTCCTTCAGACGGGAAAAATTTGTACCAAAAGGTGGCCCGGATGGGGGGGACGGCGGTAAAGGTGGGGATGTCATTATTGAGGCAACCCCTGATGTAAAGACCCTGTTAGAACAACGCTATCATCCACATCATAAGGCCAGAAGAGGTCAGCACGGCAGAGGAAAAAACTGCACTGGAGAGTCAGGTGATAATCTGATCATTCATGTGCCTGTTGGTACCATTGTAAGAGAGAGTCCAGGTGGCAATATAATCGCTGATCTTTTAATACCAGAGGACTCTATTGTAGTTGCCAGGGGCGGAAAAGGGGGAAAAGGTAATGCCAGGTTTGCTACCCCCACCTTACAGGCCCCATGATATTGTGAGTCCGGTGGAAAGGGTGAGGAGAAGGTATTATTCTTAGAGCTTAAACTCTTGGCAGATGTGGGGTTGGTTGGTTTTCCAAATGCGGGTAAATCTACCCTTATCTCTAGGGTATCAAAGGCAAGGCCAAAGATAGCTAATTATCCCTTTACTACCACCACACCAAACCTCGGCATGGTAAAATGGAGAGGGTATGATTTTGTCGTGGCTGATATTCCGGGGATTATTAAAGGTGCCCACCAAGGTATTGGCCTGGGGTTAAGGTTTCTGCGGCATATAGAAAGAACACATATAATTGTATATGTCATAGATATGTCCCCAGAGACAGAAAGGGACCCTGTAGACGAGCTTACAACCTTAGAAGAAGAGCTTGGTGCATATTCTGAAACGCTATTGGAGCGGCCTCAGATAGTGGCCCTGAACAAATGTGATATCCCGGATGCAAGCAAAAAGGCAAAACAAGCTGTTGCCATAATAACAGACAAGGGTTATCCTTGTTTTATGATTTCTGCTTTATCAGGTAAAGGCATAAACAACCTGCTAGATAGGATAGTAAGGGAGTTATATGAAGAAAGATCCCAGGGAAGATCTCAAGAAGTGTAGGCGCATCCTTGTAAAGATAGGCTCGCGTGTATTGAATACAGAAAAAGGTCTTGACTATCGTGTGATAGAATGGCTCTGTGATGATCTATCCATACTTAAGGATAGAGGCCTTGAGTTTGGGCTGGTATCCTCTGGTGCGATAGCAGCAGGATGGGCTACATTAGGTGGTTTAGCCAAGGATATGAATTTGTCGAGAAAACAAGCCCTGGCTGCAATTGGTCAGGGCAGGCTTATTCGTGCCTATAATGATGCCTTCAGGCGCTATGGATACAATGTGGCCCAGATACTTATTACAAGAGAGGATTTAGATGACAGGGTTAGGTACTTGAATATCAGAAATACATTTACGGCGCTGTTTGAATTCGGGATAGTGCCTATAATCAATGAAAATGATACAGTCTCTACAGAAGAGATACAGTTTACTGATAACGATATGCTCTCTGCCATGATAGTGCCTATAATAGAGGCACAGGCCCTTATAATTCTTACTGATACAGATGGGGTGCTTTCTGTAGACCCGAAGTTGGATTCTCATGCCACAAGGATACCTGAGATAAGAGGCCTTACGCTTAAGCAGATTAACGATGCAAGTAAAGATACTGGTAAGATAGGTAGAGGTGGTATGGCCTCGAAGTTAG
>CAZVAH010000338.1:0-2280 GCA_964625035.1 uncultured Bacteriovoracaceae bacterium
GGACATATCTGTATGTATGATAACATTTAACAATGCCCGTACTGTAGGAAATGCATTGAAGAGCGTGGTCCCATGGGCCTCAGAGATTATTGTGGTGGATTCTTTGAGTACAGATGATACCCCCGAGATTGTAAAGAAATATACTAAAAATTTTGAGCAAAGGCCATGGCCAGGGCACAGTCACCAATATAACTATTGTATCTCTAAGGCCAAAAATGAATGGGTGATATTTATCGATGCAGATGAGGAAATCCCCCCTGAACTTGCCACAGAGATCCAGGAGAGAATCGAAAAAGACCAGGGAAGCTATGATGGCTATATCATTCATAGGCGCACCTTTTATCTTGGCAGATGGATCATGCATGGCGGATGGGTCCCGGATTATGAGATAAGGCTCTTTAAGAAATCGAAGGGGGCATTTGTTGGAGGCCTTCATGCAAATGTCAAGGTAAAAGGGAAGGTGGGAGAACTCAAGAATTTTTATTCTCACTACAATTATAGGGACATAGCAGACCAGATAGAGACTATAAATAAATACTCTAAGATTGCAGCTACTGATATGCTAAAGAAGGGGAGGAGGTTTTTATGGATAGACCTTATATTTAGACCCCCGTTCAGGTTTATAAAGGAATATATTGTAAAAAGAGGTTTTATGGATGGTATGCCTGGGTTTGTAATAGCAATCTCTACCATGTACTATGTATTTACAAAATATGCAAAGCTTTGGGAACTAGAAAAAGGAATTAAAGGAAAGGAATAACATTGGATTATAAAAGATTTTATAAAGGTAGAAATGTTCTCATTACCGGGGGGCTTGGATTTATCGGGTCTACTCTGGCTATAAGACTAGTGGAGCTTGGAGCAAACGTTACTATAGTGGACAATATGCTCCCCAGGCAGGGTGGCAACCTTTTTAATATAGAGCCTGTAAAGGATAAGGTCAGGATAAATTTTAGCGATGTAAGAAATCAGCTCTCTATGGATCACTTAGTAAGGGGTCAGGATATAATTTTTCATCTTGCAGGTCAGGTAAATCATGTAGATTCCATGAGGAATCCTGTTCAGGACCTTGAGATCAATTGCCAGGGCACGTTGGTGCTTATGCAGGCACTAAGAAACAACAACATAGATGCTACTGTTGTATATTCCGGCACAAGAGGGGAATACGGCTCAACTGTGAAGCTACCAGTGGATGAAGACCATCCTACTAACCCAAAAGGAATATATGCAGTCACAAACCTTGCAGCAGAAAAGATGATCCTTGTCTACAATCAGGTATATAAGATCCCTGCCATATGCCTCAGGATCACAAACACATATGGGCCCAGGCATCAGATGATGCATGATGAATATGGCGTCTTTAACTGGTTTATAAGAAAGGCTATTGATGATGAGATGCTGCCTGTATTTGGTGATGGAATGATCATAAGAGATTTTCTTTATATAGATGACCTTATTGAGTGTCTACTTATGAGTGCACCTACAAAAAAGGCTATAGGGGAGGTCTTTAATGTAGGCACAGGGGTTCCTGTGACATTTAAAGAGATTGCAGAAAAGATTGTGAACATTGCAGGAAAGGGCACCTGTAAGTTTACTGATTTCACAAAGGAAAGGGCAGAGGTAGAGCCAGGGGATTACTATGCTGACATCGCAAAGCTAAAGAGAATTGTAGGGTGGAAACCGAAGATCTCACTGGCGGGGGGGATCAAAAGGACCGTTGAATTTTATAGGAGATATAGAAAGCACTACTGGTCATGAAGATTAGGCTCTTTGATTTTGAGAGAGAGATTCTTGCAATCGGGGGGGAGATAAAAGAAGGTATAGCCCGTGTATTAGATTCTGGTTGCTATATCCTTGGCCCGGACCTTGAAGAATTCGAGCGTAAGTTTGCAAGCCTTTGCAACGCCAAGTTTTGTATTGGCACGGCATCTGGAACAGATGCACTATTTCTTGCATTAAAGGCCCTTGATGTAGGTCCGGGTGATGAAATAATCACAGCTGCAAATACATTTGCAGCTACTGCCTTGGCTATTGCTCATACAGGGGCCAGACCCGTGTTTGTGGATATAGAGAGTAACTCCCATCTTATGGATTCGTTATTGATAGAAGAGGCAATTACAGAGAGGACAAAAGGCATTATCCCGGTGCATCTCTATGGGCTCTGTGCAGATATGGATCAAATAAATAGTATAGCACAAAGGCGTCATCTCTTTGTGCTGGAAGATGCATGTCAGGCCCATGGTGCATTGTATAAGACAAGACCTGCAGGCTGTCTTGGAG
>CAZVAH010000339.1:0-2242 GCA_964625035.1 uncultured Bacteriovoracaceae bacterium
TAAGCTTTATTTCATCCATTATGACCTTAGAACCATTTGATGTGATCGCCACTGGTACCCCACCTGGAGTAGGACCTATGTCACCAGGAGATATCATCAGTGTAGCAATTGAAGGGGTCGGTGAATTAAGAAATAGGGTAATAAAAGGGTGAACGGATACCTCGGCCTTGGCTCAAATCTCGGAAACAGGCTGAATTATTTAATGGCTACATTAGATGCATTAAACAATCATGATGTAAAGATATTAAAGAGCTCCAGCATATATGAGGCTAAGGCCTCTGAAGTGGAAATACCTCAACCGAGATATCTTAATATGGTGCTAAATATATCAACCAAGGCCAGCCCATTAGAACTACTGGATATATGTCATACCATAGAAAAATCCCTCAAGAGAAAAAGACCATACAAGCACGCACCAAGGACAATAGATATAGACATTCTCATGTTGGATGACATATATTTGAATACACCTTCGTTAATTGTGCCCCATCCCAGGATGGAACTAAGGGCATTTGTGATTTACCCGCTTTATGAGATTGCGCCTGAATTGATATTGCCCTCTGGAAGATATATCTCAGATGTAAAGGAAGCCTTCAAAGATGACGAAGTATTAACTATACGGAAGATCCAAGATGAAAACGGCAGGTAACAGAAAAAGAAAGATTTTAATAGCTGACGACAATCGTGATGTAAATAATGCGGTAAGAGATATCTTGCGTGAACATGACTTTGATGCAGTCCAGACATTTGATTGCAAGCAGACTATTAAAAGATTTGCAGAGGAACATCCGGATCTGGTGTTCTTGGATTATCATATGCCAGAAGGAGATGGAGTAGATGTACTCAAGCAGATAAAATCTTATGATCCAAATGTTCCGGTAGTATTCATCACAGGTCAAGGGTCTGAAGAGATAGCAGTTCAGTCAATGAAGGCAGGGGCAGACGATTACATTACAAAGCCTTTTTCTTTGCATGACATTGTGGATCACGCCCGCAAATTAATACGTGAGAGTGATGTACGGATAGAAAATATAAGGCTGAAAGAACGACTGGATTCCTACAGGGAATATCTGGCTACAATAACCGAGACTATAGGAGAGGCCCTCATCTCTACAGATACCCATGGGGAAATAATGTTTATGAACTTGATGGCCAGAAGATTATGGGGCGAAGAGGAGGAATTAAAAGGGAAATCTATAGATGTATTATTTGAAATGCCATCTTTAGAGGTCTTCCACGAAATTCAGAAAACATTTAGTAAAGGTAATGATCGCTTTGAAGCAGAGTATGTCTTTAGGAAGGCCAATGGTTCTACGTTTACTGGTCTGCTTACTGCAAGTCCTCTAAAGAGTGAGAAATACCTGGGGGAATTGATCATCGTGGTAAAAGACCTCACAGACATGGAAATGATGCGGAATCAGATAATAAGTGCAGAAAAGATGGCCTCTTTAGGTAAGGTAGTGGAAGGAATCGCCCATGAGATCAGGAATTCTCTTACATCCCTGGGTGGGTTTTCCAGACGTTTGGATCGCAGCATAAAACCAGATACAGAGCAAAAGGTGTATACAGGGCTTATTATAGAAGACGTGAAAAGACTTGAATCCATGATAAGAGACATTGAGGAGTACGTAAATTATACAAAGATCCATGTGCCTAACTTCCTACCAACAAACATAAAAGATGTAATAGATAATGCATTAATAAAGACATTTGAGTCAGGTAAGTTCAGCGGAATCACCTATACGGTTCACCTACCAGATAAAGAAGAAGAGATTATTGCGGATCACAATTATCTGGTTGAGGCATTCTGTCATCTGTTCGCCAATGCATGTGAGGCCATGAAAAATAATGGGGTCCTAAAGATAGGGCTAACTTATGAATCATCATTCCTGGTAGCGGAGGTGGCAGATACTGGTAGTGGAATATCCGATGATGATATAAAAGATATATTCACGCCATTTCACACATCAAAATCATCCAGCACAGGTATAGGACTTACAAAGGTATATATGATTATTGAAGAACATAGAGGTTTTATAACCGTAAGC
The DNA here is from genome assembly GCA_964625035.1 of uncultured Bacteriovoracaceae bacterium. Lineage (GTDB taxonomy): Bacteria > Desulfobacterota > Desulfomonilia > UBA1062 > UBA1062 > JAGGYK01. Next base: position 2,049 of record CAZVAH010000339.1, read on the forward strand.
AGTACTGTGGGTAAAGGCACAAGGTTTAAAATATATCTTCCACGGAAACGTATATGAAAAGGCAGTTTACAGGTATCAGCTGGCAGGATTCAAAAAAAAGAAGGATTAACATGTCTCCTATAAACCTGCATGAGCGCTCGCTCTCATCCGCCAAAGGCGAAAAGAATGAAAAAGATTGTTTTTATGGATAACAC
>CAZVAH010000340.1:0-2215 GCA_964625035.1 uncultured Bacteriovoracaceae bacterium
GACATACAGAGGGTGTACTATTAGGGGCTACCTCTACAAGATCCAGCCCATACTCTTTAGCCTTTTCCAGAGCCACCTTTACCGTCATAATCCCAAGTTGCTCCCCATCCGGGGAAATCACCCTTATACTTTCAGCAACAATACGGTCATTTACCTTAATACCGCTATCTCTACTTATAGCAACCTCCGTAAGTCAAAATTCATGCTCTTTTAAATCAAGAGTGTGTATATTGTCAACATAGATTAAAAATATTAAATATTGGGCGTTGCATTATTGATCTTTGATATTAGTTTTTCTACCTTCATGATTTGTTGTTCACCACCTAGATCCCTTACCGTAATTGTATTATCGCTCTTCTCCCTCTCCCCCACTATCACCATGTATGGGATTTTAGCAAGCCTGGCCTCCCTGATCTTATAGCCTATCTTTTCATTCCTGATATCAGCGTGGGCTCTTATATCCTTATCTTTCATGGAGTTCGCTATGTCGGTAGCATAGTCAGCATGAGCACCTGTTATGCTCATCACAATAGCCTGAACAGGAGCCAACCAAACAGGAAATGCCCCTGCATAGTGTTCTATAAGTACACCTAAGAATCTTTCTATAGTGCCGAGAATCACCCTGTGCAGCATAGCAGGCCTTTGTCTTGACCCATCAGGGGCAATATAGCTCAGATCAAAACGTGCAGGCAGAGAAAAATCACACTGGATAGTTGCACATTGCCACTGCCTCCCAATGGCGTCTTTTATCTTTACATCTATCTTAGGACCATAAAATGCTCCATCTCCCTCATTTATATCATATGCCAGCCCTTTTAATTCCAGCGTGTCTTTTAATGCCTTTGTGGCCACTTCCCAGTCCTCATCCGAGCCAATGGACTTTTCTGGTCTGGTACTTATCTCCATTTCATATTCAAACCCAAATATAGACATAACCTCAGCCACAATATCAATTATAGCGGTGATTTCATCAATGAGTTGATCAGGCCTGCAGAATATATGGGCATCATCCTGTGTGAACTGCCGTGCCCTTAAAAGACCATGAAGAACCCCGGATTTTTCATGCCTTATAACTGTCCCTAGCTCAAAATATCTAATAGGCAGATCCCTGTAGCTCCTGATCTTAGATTTGTAGACCAGTATATGGGAAAGGCAGTTCATAGGTTTTATCCCATAAAGCCCTCCCTCGACCTCTGTGAAGAACATATTTTCCCTGTAGTTATCCATGTGGCCAGACTTCTCCCACATACCACCCCTTAGTATGTTCGGACCGTAGACTATCTCATATCCCCGTTTCATATGAAGCCTCTTCTCAAAGTCCTCGAGAATAGATCTGAGAATCCCTCCCTTGGGTAAATATATAATTAAGCCAGGCCCTATCTCATCAGAGGTCATAAAGAGTTCCAGTTCTTTGCCTAATCTTCTATGATCCCTCTTCTTGGATTCCTCTATGAAATCAAGATAACCTTTAAGATCCTTTTCATTACTGAATGCAGTACCATATATCCTCTGAAGCATCTTATTATGTTCATCTCCTCTCCAGTAAGCACCAGCCACAGAGAGTAATTTAAATGCCTTTATATAATCAGTAGATGGTATATGAGGTCCCCTACAGAGATCTATGAATGATCCCTGCTTATATAAAGAGACTCCCATCTCATCTATATCATTTAAGAGTTCTACCTTATATGGCTCATCTGCGTCTCTAAAGAGCTTTATCGCATCGGCTTTACTCATCTCTTCTCTTGTAAAGACTTCATCTGCTGCTATAAGCGCCGCCATCTTTTTCTCTATCAATGCAAGATCTTCTGATGAGAAGGGAGAGCTTTTATCAAAATCATAATAAAAGCCATCTTTGGTGGCCGGCCCTATAGTTGGCCTTGCATCTGGAAAGAGAGCCTTTACTGCCTCGGCCATCACATGTGCACTCGAATGCCTGAGGATAGTTAGCCCATCTTCAGAGTCTATCTTTACAGTCTCTATATCCTCACCACCATTAATAGGGGATGATAAGTCCACTAAGGTCCCATCTTTTCTGGCTGCAACAACTAAAGGGTCATCTATAATATCTTTTATAATGGATCCCTTTGCAGATAACATTCTTCCGTCTATTGTAACTTTCTTATCTGTCACGATAAATATACCCCATCAATATTGGTAGGCACGCAGGGATTTGAACCCTGGACCCCCACCGCGTCAAGGTGGTGCTCTCCCC
>CAZVAH010000341.1:0-2186 GCA_964625035.1 uncultured Bacteriovoracaceae bacterium
TCTTTGGGCCACTATCTGCTTAGAGGCACCTCTTAAGATGTTATTGTAAAAAAGTTCCAGACCCTCAAGACCATACCCATCCATACCAACAATACCCAACACATTGGCCATGGAATCGCCTTCAGGATAAAACCTCTTTGACTCTTTATAAAATCCTATACCTTTTATATGCAGGGCCTCCAGCGCAGCCACTTCACTTGGGGTGACATAACGTTTGAGCCATACAAAGTATTTTTTGGATTTAAGTCGAGCTACCAGTAATTCCTTATTCACGCCCAAGATCTTTGAGATTCTAGAAGCCTCAAAATAAGGATTTTTTATTAGGTAAGGATTTGCTGCAACAGAGTCTACAGCTATACTTATGGCTAAAGACTCTCCTCTGCGATCAAGGATAACGCCACGATGCGCACTCAGTTTTACAGTGCAATCAAATCTATTAGATGCATGAGAAATGATTTCATCATCCATGACCTCCTGTAGGCAAAATGCACGAACGGCAAGCACACCTAATAAGATTAAGAATAAAGATAATATAAATCTTACTCGTCCTGCCATATGTATATCACCTGATCCGGGCATGGAGTGTGAAGCCCCATGTCGTTTGCCATTGATTCCAACCTCTTGGAACTTTTTAATGTAGATATCTCCAACTGCAAGGCATTATTATCTGTAACAAATTGTTCTTTGAGGGCCTGTTGATGGGATAGACAATAACCCTGTTCCACTGCCACAGTTCTACTCCAGACATGGATCATTCCCCATACCATGAACAACAGAATAAAAAATATGACTGCCTTCAAAAAATCTCTTGGCTTCAACCTACTCAATTTATAAGCCTCCTTACTGCACGTAGGCGCGCACTCCTGGCCCTTGGATTGGATAAGATCTCATCAGAACTCGGGGTAACGGATTTCTTAAGGATATTAGCAAATCCGGGCTTTTCATTATCCTCTAAGACAGGCAGGCCCCTCGGCAGGTTATGTGGTCTTGATCTTTCTACAAAAAAGTGTTTCACCACCCTGTCTTCTAAAGAATGAAATGAAATTACTGCTAGTACCCCTTCAGGAGAAAGCAGATCTATAGCCTTTGGAAGAAACTCTTCTAGATTGGAAATCTCCTTATTCACTTCTATGCGTATGGCCTGGAATGTCTTTGTAGCAGGATGTATCTTTCTAGGCCAAAAACGTTTTGGGATAGAAGAGCTTACAACATCAGCAAGCTCTATAGTGGTCTCAATCGGACGTGACTTTATTATGGCATGCGCAATCCGAGACGCAAATCTCTCTTGCCCATAATTACTCAATACCCAGGTAAGCTTATCTCTTGGATAGGCGTTCACCACCTTATATGCATTCAAAGGATTATCTAGAGAAAATCTCATATCAAGGGGGCCTTTCCTTAGAAAAGAGAACCCCCGTTCAGGGTCCTCAAGCGCAAAAGATGGCATCCCCAAATCTAATATAATACCATCTAGGCTCTCCCAGCCCAGTATACTGCATATATGGTCAATCTCTGTGTAGTTCTTATTAAACAGACACACCCTTTCCCCATAGTACGAGAATCTTTTTGAAAGTCCTGTAATTACGTGCTGATCTAGATCAGTACCTGCAAGGATCCCCCTTGGTGCGCTTTTGTCCAATATGGCCTTAGCATGTCCCCCCGCCCCTAAGGTACCATCAAAATATCTCCCGCCATCTTTCGGTGCAATCACCTCAATGACCTCCTTAAGAAGCACTGGCACATGGCCTAACCCCATGACCTATAAACCTAGCTCTGCAAGTTCTTTCCTTAAGTCCTCTGCCTCTGTGAGCGCTAATTCCATAAATTCATCATAGGTGTTCTGATCCCATATTTCAAAACGCTCAGCGATTCCCACAAAAAGACATTTTCGATTCAGTTCTGCATACTCACGAAGGGCTCCGGGGATCAGGATTCTACCTTGAGCATCTATCTGGCATTCCTCTGCAGAACCTACTACATGTCTTCTAAATATAATGTCTGCCTTTCTCACCATAGATAGACGCCTTGCCTTTTCTTCCATCTTTCCCCATTCATCCGGGGCAAATGCGACCAAACAACGATCCAGACCCTTTGTAATAATAAGGCGATCAGCACCCCATCTATCCAAAACCTCCCTGAACTTGGATGGAATACTCAACCGTCCTTTATTATTCATAGACTTTACA
>CAZVAH010000342.1:0-2181 GCA_964625035.1 uncultured Bacteriovoracaceae bacterium
GATTCTCTGCAGGGACCTTGCAGTCCACAAATGACATCTCTGCAGTGTCCTGGGAATGCATCCCTACCTTATCCAGGTTTCTGCCCTTCTCAAAACCAGGGGTGCCATCTTCTACAACTATTAATGATACCCCGGAATATGAAGGATCTGCCTTGGGATCTGTCTTTGCAACAATAATTACAAGATCACAGTTTATCCCGTTGGATATGAATGTCTTCTGACCATTTATTATATAATGATCCCCGTCTTTTATTGCAGTAGTGCGAATGGCACCCAAATCAGAGCCAGTACCCGGCTCGGTCATTGCTACGGCTGTGATAATATCTCCAGTTACACAGTCAGGTAACCACCTCTTTTTTTGCTCATCATTGCCAAAATTATAGATATAGGGGACAACAATGTCTGTATGGAGTGGAAAGGCAAAACCTGTACAACATGTCTGGGCCGCCTCCTCAACCGAGATGAGTGAATACAGAAAGTCAGCACCCACACCGCCGTATTCTTCAGGAAGCCATGGGCATAAAAAGCCCTGCTGCCCAAACTTCTTCCAAACCTCCTTAGGCACAATCCCATTTTTTTCCCACTCATCTACATAAGGCGTTATCTCTTTGGCAAAATACCGGCTTATAGATTCTCTAAAAATTTTGTGCTCCTGGGTATAGTATCTATCCAGTAAAGACATATATAACCTCCTGAAGTTGTTTGTACTGCGTTATCTTTACTACATTTTCTGTTCGTAACGTATCATTACACTTTAAATGAATACCTGCACAAGATAATATATTAATGAATGCACGTCAACAGCTTGCCTTAGTTTTTAACCAGATGGATGAAAATCTATCAGCTATGGGAAGTCTCTTGATTCAGGACTTATCACTGTCAGTAGTCTGTTGTTTATTTGTCCGTTGTAAAACCTCCAGATAGGATGATCACCTTCCAATATCCCACAAACTACTGACAAATAAACCACGGACAACAGGCAACCATTTTCATATAAATAACACTCCTCACTCTTCACTTCTTCATATAGGCATCTTCCGGGAGCTTCTCGCCTAAGGCGATCCTGCATAAATCACTTATCATATAGGTCTTCAAACCGGATTCTATACATTTTTTATAAAGAGCATCCAAACATAGGGGGCAGAGAAAACCCATAGCTTTAGCCCCATGATCTATCGCATCTTTTATGTTAAGGGTTTTGTATTCAGGATATTTATCACCCCTGCCCTGAAGACCACCCATGTCCTGACCACAACACAGGGCGTTTTCTCTCTCATACCTCCTTGCTACCCTTTCCGCCCCAATCAACTTAAAAATTTCATCCAGCATAGGATCCTTCCATGGAGTGAGCCTTGAGGCGCAAGGCCTTTGATAGGCCACCTTCATGTTCAAGGGTTTAATCTTATCTTTATGGCCCTTCAAATAATTCAAAAGATATTCAAAGATATGAACAGGCTTAAAGGGTAGATCTATCCCATATTGAGATGCACTGTCTGTCATAGCAGAATAGCAATCATCATGTACAAATATGATCTCGTCTGTACCCAAAGATGCAAGTTTATCTACTAATGACTTAAGACCCTGACGCATAAGTGTCTCGTTTCCCATATGGGGATACATTAGGTTGCAAAAGTAATGGCGGCCCTTTACCAGAGTCAGGCCATCAAATAATTGTCCCTGAAAGGCCCATGGCATATTCACATAAATTGTACACAGAGACATTACCGGCCCCTTTATTTCAGGGGGCCTGAATTCACCCTTGGGGGTAACCATATTTTGAGCAAGAGAAAACAAATCAGGATCAATATAATCCCCCTTCTCCTCCATTCTCTTCAAGATAAGATCAAATGGCCTTGCGCCCTTTGTGCAATATTCATTACAGGCAAAGCATGTAATACACTTCTTCAGCCACCCCACATCCTGGCCTTTAACCAGCCGTTCAAATTCTTTTGAACCTTGCTCCTTGTCAAAGTCAATATATTGGCATCTAGCCAGGCACTCTCCGCAAAAATCACATCTTGATTCATCAAACATATCCTTCCCCTTTCGTTAAAAAAGTACTTAATTATACCCTTTAAAACTTAACTATATCAAATAAAAGCCGCTCATACACCTAAAATAAAAGATTGTAAAAGGATCAAGAATGCAATATATTCTATAAGCCTACCTTTTCCATAATAC
>CAZVAH010000343.1:0-2173 GCA_964625035.1 uncultured Bacteriovoracaceae bacterium
GAAAATATCATCTCTTCAGAGGAGGCGGAAAAGAATGAAAATGATGATGTAAAAAAAACAGGGCATATTGAGGCAATTCTGCAAACCAAGGGTTAAGAAAGGAAGCAAAAGGCGTCAGGTCTCAACATTTGACATTGCAAAGTATAACTAGCAGCTAAGACCGATAATTGAAGAACAATGTCAAATGTTGAGACCTGACCCCATGCTAAGGGAGGTTGATTTATGTCAAAGATTGATTTTACAGGAAGGGTGGCCATAGTCACAGGGGCTGGTGCTGGTCTGGGAAGATGCCATGCCCTTGAGCTGGCCAAACGAGGGGCCAAGGTTGTAATAAATGATCTGGGAGGCACGAGGGATGGTACGGGCTCCAGCGACTCAGCAGCTAACAAGGTTGTCGAGGAGATAAAGGCCCTGGGCGGCGAGGCTGTGCCTAACTATGACAGCGTTGCGACTGTAGAAGGCGGGGAAAATATCGTAAAGACCGCAATAGATGCCTTCGGCAAGGTGGATATACTGGTAAACAATGCAGGCATCTTAAGGGACAAATCCTTTGCCAAGATGGAAGAAGAAAACTGGGAGGCAGTGAATGCGGTACACTTAAAAGGGGCCTATTGTGTGACACGGCCAGCCTTTCTAAATATGAGGGAAAATGGCTATGGCAGGATAATAATGACCACATCAGGAGCCGGGCTATTTGGCAATTTTGGGCAGAGCAATTATGCTGCAGCAAAGATGGGGCTTATTGGGCTTACCAATGTGCTTAAGCTTGAAGGTGCCAAGTACAATATAAAGGTCAATGTCTTAGTGCCTGTTGCAGCGTCCAGACTTACCGAAGATGTGTTGCCGCCGGAGTTTTTTGAAAAGTTGAAGCCGGAATTCGTTACCCCTGCAGTGATCTATATGTGTTCTGAACAGTGCGAGGATACCGGGATGTTCGTCAATGCAGCGCTTGGATACTTTAGCCGTACAGCAATCATGACAGGCCCTGGCGCAATCCTGTCAGACGGGAAGAGGATTCCGACACCAGAAGAGGTCATGGAGAACTGGGGCAAGATCACGAGCCTGGAAGGGCCTAAATACTTCGACCAGTTGACTGCAATGTTTGGAGAGCTGGGCTCTCTTGTCTAATAGCTTTAAGGTGATCTGACCGGGTGAATTGCCCGGCCAGATCTCTTATATCACCTGCTCGTAAGGGATACAGGGCAAAATTCATAACTTGCCGGATCGAATAAGGCACATGCCCCATCTTCTACGGCACCTATAGTAATTACATATATTCTTTCTTTATAAAGGGTTATTTTCTCCCCTGATTCCAATGTAAGCTCTTCCATACAACCATCTTTAATCTCAATCACAGATGGGCTGTGGGAGTGGCCTCTGAATATAATCCTGTGTGGATGGGATCTATTGCTTTCCATCAAGACGGGCAGGTATTCTTTGATTGGTCTGCGTGTGGCAGCAGGCCAATCAAAAGGTAAGGAATGGGTGAAGCAGGTCTCCCCTGCAGTTATGGTGTATGGCAATTCCTTAAGGAAAGAGATGGTAGTCTCTTTTAGGCCATCTGCATGATTTAACAGATATTCAGAGATGAGTATGTACTCATTGTTTCCAAGTATGGCCTTTACTTTATACCTATTAAGGATCTCTACTGCTTCATCCAGGTTCTCTGGCATAAGTGAATCACAGATATCGCCCAAATGTATGAAAGTAGATGCCCCCATATCCCTTAAGATATGAATGGCAGTTAGCATTAATGAATTTTTGCTGTGGCTGTCTGCAATAAGACCTATTTTCCCGTGAGCTATATCAAACATAAGTCAGACATAGCTTATCTGCCCATAATTTACAAGGGTGCCAAACCTAAGTCGTAAAGTCGAGAGTCATAAAAGACAGTCAATAGTCGTGAGTCGAAAGGCTGATAGTAGGTAGTAAGGAGTAGGGGGTAGGCAGAGCAGTTGATAGTCGGAAAGAATAGTCGAGAGGCAAAGAAAATTAGATTCATGATCACCTTTAGATTCAACTGATTTAAGAAATCTTGAAGTAATCGTGAAGCAAAACTAAAGCCCAACGTTCCATTGTTCCATGAGAAAGTAGAATTTGTGCGTTTGATTTGATGTGTAATTCATGATAGATTTAAACACATCTTAAAGCGTTTATCACGTATGTCATATTG
>CAZVAH010000344.1:0-2173 GCA_964625035.1 uncultured Bacteriovoracaceae bacterium
CCCTTTGTTTTCCCCTAAGGTGGAAGAGTATCTATTATAGTAATAATGCCCTGGCCAGAGGAAGGTTTCATCTGGCAAAGCCAGGATCCTCTCAATGCTCTTCTTCATGGCATGTGCATCTCCAAAAGGGACATCTGTACGGCCTATGCCCCCGACAAAGATAGTATCTCCAGTAATAATATTACCTGGCCAGTAAAGACATATAGAACCCGGAGAATGCCCTGGCGTATGAATTACCCTGATATTTGTATCCCCCAAAATAATCTCATCATCATCGGATAACAGGATGTCTGTCTTCGGAGGTATCTTTGCTGTCAGTAGGAGGGTGATTGCTGACTTAATGGCGTTTAAATACAATCTGTTATCACCTGGATGAGTCATAATAGGGGCCCTTTTCTTGAAGTAGCTGTTACCTAGTGTGTGATCAGGATGGGTATGTGTATTAACCACAGCCTTTATACGTATGTCATTGATATTAGCCATTCTTTGTATTTCTGCAGGGGGATCAACGATTATAGCCTCTCTACTTTTGGGTTCACAGATGATATAACTTAAAAGGGTAAACCTCTTAGTTGCTATCTGCTTGAGTTCCAACATTTCCTATGATTCTGCCAAACAATGGTAACAGCAAACTGGCCAGAATAACACTCCCGCCTGCCTGGAGGATGTTCATGGGTAGTTCGGCCAGCGCTGCCTTTTGGTCATACATTATCCACTCTGCGATAAAATAGCCTGTCACCATCCATGCTACAGCAAGGATGTAACACAGCACAAACAATATGGAAGGCTGTTTCTTTTCAAGGCGTATAAGCACGATCAGGCCCACTACAAGTATGGCCTCAATGCCCTTTATAATCAATGTCCATGGGGCCCACTGAGGGTATCCGCCTATAAGGTCAGCTAAAGCTGAGCCCACACCCCCTGCTACGAAAGCGGCTAGCGGTCCAAAGAATGTGCCAGATAAAAGCACCATGGTATCACCAAGGTTCATATATCCATTTGTCTGCGGTATGGGGATACGGATAATCATGGTAGCTACGGCTGTTAAGGCTATAAATAGTGCCAGGATGGCAAATTCTTTAATCTTCATAAGTCTTCCTCCATATATATAATAGCATTTTTTAGTCTTGCTACAACCCTTTTCTTACCTAACGTGAATATAATCTCAAATATCCCTGGCGAGACGAGTCTGCCAGTTAGTGCCAGTCTTACAGGTTGAGCAAGGGCCTTCAATTTTATATTGCAAGAGTCTAATACCCTTTTAAAGGCATCTTCGCATAGCTTCCTGTCTGAAGTATCAATTGCATCGAGCTCGTCTATAAGTGATTTAAATGCGGGAATCATATCCGGATGAAGGAATTTATCCCTGGTATCGCTTGGGATAGCACCCATATCAATATCTTTAAAATAAAAGTCCCCAAAGTCTGCCATATCTGTTAGCGTCTTTGTCCTCTCTCTTATGTCCATCACCACTTTTTGTATATACGCCATATCAGTGGCATCATATCCTTGTGCCTTAATAAAGGGGACCACCAGTTTTGATAGCCTCTTAATATCCCCTGTCTTTATATAATGGTGATTAAGCCACAAGAGCTTGTCTGGATTGAATACAGCAGCGCTCTTTCCTACATCCTTTAAGTCAAATAGGCCTATCAGTTCAGTGGTGCTAAAGATCTCCTGATCGCCATGTGACCATGAAAGTCTTACTAGATAATTCACCACAGCTTCAGGCAGATAGCCCATGTCCTTATAGGCCATGACTGATGTGGCCCCGTGCCTCTTGGACAGCCTGGTCTTATCGCTACCCAAGATCATCGGTACATGGGCAAATACAGGGGGGGTGGCCCCAAAGGCTTCATAGATCAGTATCTGCCTTGGTGTATTGTTTACATGATCATCACCCCTTATTACATGCGTTATGCCCATGGTATGATCATCTACAACTACAGTGAGATTATATGTGGGTATGCCATCAGATCTCAAGATGATAAGATCATCCAATTCATCATTATCTACAGCGATGCGGCCTTTTATTATGTCGCCAAAGGTAGTAATACCTGTTCTAGGTGCGGCAAACCTCACCACCCTTCCTGGCCCGGGGGGAAGCCCCTTGTCTCTACATGCACCCTCATACTTGTGCTTTCTACCTTCCTTGATTGCCTTCTTACGCTTG
>CAZVAH010000345.1:0-2161 GCA_964625035.1 uncultured Bacteriovoracaceae bacterium
GAATAATAGCATTTTTGGGGGCGAGTATATATGGTCCAAACCCACCTGGCAGTCTATTTATTCCCAGGGTCATTCTGTCTGGAGAGTGAGTGTACAGGCCGGATTTACAAAAGATATCCTGTGATCTATCGCCTCTAAAATAAGGAGTATCGTTAATCTCTACAACGAATTTGTATTTTTCATCCAAGCTCTGGGCCACCACCTCATGACCTGTAATCTGGGGAAGAGGGTAAGGTAAAAATCTTCTTGCCAGGTCTGTAGAGCATATTCCGCATAGTCTTGTTTTTAAAAGCTTATATCCTTTTCCTAGTCTCAAATAGTGCTGTTTATTTCTGAGGATTTGCCACCCAGAGTTTACATTGCCATCAAATTCATATTCAGTATTTATAAAATCGTCCTCAGCTGTATATTCGATAGCTTTAAATCTTATATTCATAGCAAAGCTTTCTTTTTAATTTGATACAATAAAATCACCGTTAAGGTGGATATACAATAGATCATCATATCATGCCCCGGATATGTTCAATGACTTCTTCTATCCTATCTTCTAGACTAAATTTCGGTTCATAGCCCAACAACTTTTTTGCTCGACCTATATCAGGAAAAGAAATCTTTAATTCTTCATGACGTTCTTCACCCCTTAGAACAGAAATAGACGGGTTTATCTTTTTTATTAAGAGATCTGCAACCTGATTAACGCTAGTAGGAATACCTGTACCAATGTTCACTGTTACCTGAGTAACATCCTTTTCCATACCCAGTATATTGGCCCTGGCAATATCCCCAACATAAACAAAATCCCTTAGTTGGTTCCCATCACCAAATATGACAGGGCTTTCCCCTTTAAGTAATCTATTGATAAAAATCGTTATAACACCAACATAAGGAGTCAGTGTCTGCCTTGGGCCAAAGGTATTAAAATACCTCAGGACAACAGAGTCAATATTGTTCATCTTACAAAGGAGATGCACATATTTTTCAGCTGCAAGCTTGGAAATACCATAAGGAGATATTGGCTCATTCATGTAATCCTCATTAATTGGTTTCCCTAAAGGTGAATCAGCGTATACAGCCATAGATGAAGCAAATACGAATTTCCTTACCCTGTTATTGTTATTCTTACAAGCCGTAAGCATATTCAAGGTGCCCATAAGATTGGTTTGAGCATCCTCATAACACTTATCAAGAGAGCCTCTAATTGTAACCCTTGCTGCTTCGTGAAAGACAATATCACATTCCTGCGTGAGTTTCTTAGCAAGAGAGGAATCATTAATATCACCTTTGATAAACCTTGCCCTATCTGGAATATTCTCCTTCTTTCCGACCGAAAGGTTATCAAGCACAGTAACTTCTATACCTTTATCAATAAGCATCTCAGCAATGTGTGAACCAATAAATCCTGCCCCTCCAGTTATAAGTGCATGTCTAAAATCCATCCTTTATCCTCTCCAACTATTATTTTTCCTACTTCTACAATGTATAATCTGGTTATCTACCGCAATAGAATCATATATCCCTTCAGTTTCCATAACAATCTCATCAGAAAAGATGACTGAGTTTTTGATTTTTATCTCATTAGAGATAGAAACATTATCACCAACAACTACATTTTCAAGCAGGTCTATGTCCTTTATTGACGTGTTACCCCCAAGAATAATGTTTTTACCTTCTTTCTTCATAATCAACAGATTTAATGAAAGGAGATCATCAATAAAGGTAAGGTTTAAATCATCATCTATGATATTGGCTGTCTCCACTTTAAAGCCATCATCAATCAGGATCTGAATAGAATCTGTGATCTCATATTCATCCCTCATGGCTGTCCTGGGTGTCCTTCTTATTGCATCAAAGATATGTAGATCAAAGAGGTATAGTCCGCAACCCTTTATGTTGTTAATAATATACCTTGGCTTTTCGATCACCCGACTCACACTGCCATCAGGCTTAAGCACAACAGCAAAATTCCTTTTTATGGCATCTTTGTCTTTTTCTACCTTTGTAGCAAGAACAGCATTGACATCCTCACGAGAGAACTCATCCATCATCGGACTCAAAGAGCGACAGTCAAAATAAATATCACCTAAAAATAAGAGAAATGGTTTATCGATATATGGTTCAAGCGTACCAAGTGCATGGGCAATACCTAAAGTCTCCCCTTGAT
>CAZVAH010000346.1:0-2158 GCA_964625035.1 uncultured Bacteriovoracaceae bacterium
GTAGGTAAAACCTTTTGTAGCTCCATTGCAAAAGACAGACTCCCTGTAATCTTGTATTTGCCAGACATGAATCCCTGCACAGGGTTCATCTCTCCTTTCATAATGGCCATAAGGTTATCAATATCCCCTATAAGCTTACAGGAAGGGGCATCTGCCCCATTAAATTTGACATTCAACTCTATTACCTCATCTCCTCTTTGAGCCTCAACCTCCAGCATGCCCGTTATGTCCTTCAAGTCATTTATTCTTTGTTTGGCCTCTTCTGGTGGCAGACCTGTTACCATAACCTGTGGACTAGTCAGGAAGTCTTCTATCGGGAACTCAGGAATATTCCCGGACACCCCATCCATAAATACCTTGTCTGTCATCTTTATACTCAACATGGCCCCTTCAAGGCTGCCCTGCGTTACTTCCAATTTATCCCCATCAGTGAGAGTTAGGCCATATGTGCCTCCTTCAGGGCCTGTTACATCAAATTCCATAGTAAAATTTATACCTTTATATCCCGAAAGATCCATGTCAGACACACTTGTATTAAATGCCTCTGGCAAAAATTTGCTGAAAAACTCCTTTGGCTTTATCCCCTTTGGGATCTCTCTGCCAGCCATAACTTAACCTCCTCAGATCTTACTTTTCGATACACCTCATTAACTCAGCATATCACGGCCATAATCCAATATCCTCCTGGCTATGACCAGCATCTGGATCTGCTGTGTTCCCTCATAGATGTCATTTACCTTATTGTCTCGCATCCACTTTTCAACCAGATACTTCTGGGAATATCCTATGGGACCAAGCAACTGTGCACATTTCTGCACAATCAGATTACCATATTTCCCTGCCTTTGCCTTGGACATGGATGCCTCCAGATTGTTGGCCCGGCCATTATCTGCCATCCATGCTGCCTTTTCTATAAGCAGACGCATTACCTCGATATTTGCCTCCATCCATATCAGATCCCTTTCAACAGCATTTTGCTTATGTATACCCCTGTCATAACGGACATCTATACCTTCTTTTTCCATGGTTTCTTTTGTGAATTCATAGGCAGCCCTGGCACAGCCCAGGGCCATAGCAGCGACTAAAGGCCTGGTGTTATCAAATGTCTTCATCACACCTTTAAACCCACCCTCAGGCCTGATTTCGGGATCCCCCAAAATATTCTCTTTCGGGATGCGACAATCTTCAAGAACTAATGTTGCCGTATCCGATGCACGGACACCGCACTTCTTCTCTAATTTTTCCACCCTGAATCCGGGTGTGCCCTTTTCAACCACAAAGGATTTTATTGCAGCCCTACCCTTGGTCTTGTCTAATGTAGCCCATACAACAACTGCCTTGCAACGATCGCCATCTGTAACAAATATCTTTTCACCATTTAATACATACTCATCCCCATCCAATACCGCTGTTGCGGTTATGGCACTTGCATCCGAGCCGCACCCTGGCTCAGTAATAGCCATAGCAGCATATTTTTGACCAAACCGCTCATATTGTTCATCCGTAGCTACTGCATTAATGGCTGCATTGCCCAATCCAGCACCTGGCAATGCTAACATCAACCCAACATCACCCCAGGCGAGTTCTTCTGCACCAGCAACCGAGATAGCATTTGCCCCAACACGATCTTCTGTCTGTCTTATCTCTTTCTTTTCTTTTTTACCTTTTTTTCTCCCCCCTCCCATTCCTGCCTGCATGATAGGGCCAAATGCATCTAGTTCCTTAGGCCTTTCATGCTCATGTTCATCATAATAGCGTGCAATTGGCCGCATGACATCCTTAGCCATACCGTGGAGCATATCTTTTATCTGTTTTACCATTTCAGGTGTCTCAAAATTTATCATCTCTATAACCTCCTTATAAAAACTTACGCAATTGCCATGCCTTCAAGCATGGAAAAAGCCCTTGCATCTCTAAACCACATCTCTATTGGATATTCACGTATAAGCCCGTGGCCACCTAAGATTGACACACCACAATCTGCAATCCTGAATGCCTTATCAGATGCATATGTCTTTGAGAGATAGGCCAGTCGCAAGAGATTATCTCCTTTATCTGCTGCCCATGCGGCCTTCCAGTTCAATAATCTTGCACACTCTGTCTCTATGGCCATATCAGCAAGCATGAATGCTATGGCCTGGCGGGTTGCACTGGGCTG
>CAZVAH010000347.1:0-2137 GCA_964625035.1 uncultured Bacteriovoracaceae bacterium
GAACCCCCGTCCAAAGGCCTTCCACTCAAGGCTCCTACATGCTTAGTCTGTGTTTTATATCTCAGGCAAAAGTTTGCCCACAAACAGGCATCTAATGCCCCAGCCCCTTAAAATATCCTTGCTGCCAAAGGGCCTGGCAACAAAGAGTACCTATCTAAATTTGACATCCCTTCATAGCCCGATAGGTAAGGCTATTAGGGACGTGGCTGCTAATTAAGCAGCCAGAGCGTAATTGTAATCGTCGGCACTTATAGTGTCTCTGCCTTTTTAACGAGGTGACAGACCCCGGCATGCTCCTTGAATTTCAACTACCTCCGTCGAACCCATTACGCCCCCGACGATATGTTTTATATAGAATCTTTCGGTAAAAATGTCAAACCATATTACCCTCCCCTGATCTTTCCTGCTATTTTCCTTACCTTTTTCATAATCTCCTCTGCATCCATAGTGAGAAGGCGCCGATCCTTCATGACGATCCTGCCGTCTACTATGGTGGTTGATACATCTGAGCCTGATGCAGCATAGACTATATGGGAATAGCTGTTGTAAAGAGGAGTTAGATGGGGTTTTTTCATGTCGAGGATAATGATATCCGCGCATTTACCCGCCTCTATGGATCCTATCCGGTCTTCAAGGCCATGGGCCCTGGCTCCGTCGATTATTGCCATCTTAAGGACTGTTCTAGCATTCATCACGGTCGGGTTCATGGTTGTAACCTTGTGGAGCTTGGCGGCTGTATCCATTTCCTTAAACATATCAAGATCATTGTTGCTGGCACACCCGTCTGTGCCGAGCCCCACGGTGATCCCTTTTTCCTGCATCTTAGGGATAGGTGCAACCCCTGATGCCAGCTTCATGGAGCTTTCAGGATTATGTGATACCTTTGTTTTGCAATCGGCAAGGATGCTGATCTCTTCATCGTCGATGAAGTTACAGTGAACAGCGACTGTCTTATCATCAAGGACACCGAGATGGTGGAGGTGGTGTACCGGTGTCCTGCCGTATCTTTCCTGAATTGTCTTTATTTCATCCATTGTTTCAGCCAGATGGGTGTACAGGAATACATCTCCCTTTTCTGCGATCTCCTTGATGCTGCGGTATGTATCAGGGCTGCAGGTGTATGGTGCATGGCAAAAGAGGGCAGGGATGATCAGGGAGGAAACCCCTGACCATTTTTCAATAAATGATTTTGCAATATCGGCATTTTTAGATGGGTCTGGATTATCAGGGGTTGGAAAATCAACAAAACCCTGGCAGACCACGGCACGCATCCCTGCATCAATGGCGGCTTGTGCCACGCTGTCTTCAAAAAAATACCCATCGCAGACAGTTGTCGTGCCGGAGAGAAACATCTCTGCAATGGCAAGCATGGTTCCGTCATACACCATTTCTGCGCTGGCATATCTTGCTTCTGCCGGGAAGATGTAATTGTTTAACCAGTCCATAAGGGGGAGATCATCGGCAAGCCCACGAAAACAAACCATGGGCAGGTGGGCGTGGGTGTTGACTAATCCAGGCATGATAACAGAGCCTTGTGCATCAATGATTTCTTTTGCCCTGTATTGAATGGATCCCTCTTTTTTCCCTTTTGCGAAAAGGATTTTTCCATTCTTGATGCCGATGATGGGGGTTTCAATAACCTCCATCTCTTCCGACATGGTAAGCAAGGTGCCCCCGATGATTAAGATATCGAGGGTGGTGTTGTTATTCTCCTGATTCAGCATCCCTTTTACCAAAACTTTGTTTGATTGCCCTTGCGATGCCTCCTATCCTTTCCATGATATCACCTTCATTGATCGTTAAAAGCCTTTGATCTTTCATCACGACCTTTCCATTGATTACAACTGTATCGACATCAGAACCGCCTGCGGCATAGACGAGATGGGAATATGCGTTGTACATAGGGGTGAGATGAGGTTTATTTAAGTCGATAGTAATAATATCCGCCTTCATCCCGACCTTTAACGCCCCCGCTTTTCCTTCCATGCCGATGGCCTTTGCCCCTTCGCAAGTCGCCATCCGGGTAACGGTTTGAGCATTCATGACCGTTGGGTCAAGCCTGTGAACCTTATGGAGCTTGGCGGCCATATCCATCTCCTGAAACATGTCAAGGTTGTTATTACTGGCGCAGCCATCT
>CAZVAH010000348.1:0-2133 GCA_964625035.1 uncultured Bacteriovoracaceae bacterium
CTTTGATATATATCTTCTTTTCTTCGGGCAAAGGCCACTTGCCAAAAGGATATGTAGTGGATCCATTTCGAATTAATGGAGGAAACTTATCTGATTCTTCCCAATGAAGAGTTTTTAGAAAGCCGGAGATTTTTGAACGACACACAGGATACAGGACGGATACTTTTTTTAGAGCTTTTTCCATAGCTTTGTCAGGGATATCTCCTATTCCCTCAATGGCCAAGATAAATGCCTTAGGCGATCCCTGACGCGCCGATGCCAGTGGCATCCTTTCATTTACACTTAGGCTCCTGCGATATTTTTTATCAGGCATTATTTACTACCTTTTTATAATAATTATACATTATTATATACCCTGATAAATCCCTGGTGTTTTCGAATAGCCTTACATTTTAAATTCTTCCTAACTCATTAGGATAAAGATACATATCCATAATTCAAGAGTTTAGTCAATGGCGCTTATGCAGATTTTTTGGGCTCAGAATGTTTATATGAAAACAGTTGGCAGGGATCAGGGATCAGTTTTCAGGGATGGTTGTTCTCTTAGCCCGAGCATGTTTTCATGCTTGGTTGTGTCTGCCCCGCGGACATGGGAGTCTATATAAAAAATTAAGGCCTGGTGAATGACTGTAGGTGTTTATATTGTTTATTGTTGCTGTTACCTTGATATCCATGGTACTTAATATATTCCCATTATATGCCGAAGGTGTGGGTAATAATTAAAAGGATGCATTGATGTTAAATCGTGGATTTGTTGTACTTTGTATCTCTGCTTTTGTTATTGCTGTTGGGGCAGGTATAATAGTACCTATATTGCCCTTGTATACTGATAGCCTGGGGGCTACTGGTATAATGTTAGGACTTGTGTTTTCAAGTACTCCTCTTACCATGGCATTATGCAGCCCGTTTATGGGAAGGTTGTCTGACCGTTTAGGTAAAAAGCTTTTGATAACATCTGGACTTGCCGTTGGCAGCTTTATAGCAATTACCTTTGTATGGGCAACTAACTCTGCAGATCTTATAACTATTCGTCTCTTACAAGGAATTTCTAATGCTATGGTAGTTCCCATTGTCATGGCTTACATGGGAGAGTTAAGCCCAAAAGGCCAGGAGGGTAGCTATATGGGGGTATATAGCATGATGGCATTTTTGGGCATGGCCGCTGGCCCTTTGGCAGGTGGTGTAATAGCAGACAGTTGGGGAATGGATTCCTCCTTTTATGCGTTCGGAGGGTCTCTAGGTATAGTCTTTATATTAACTTTGTTTTTGTTGCCTCCACAAAAGGGCTTAAAAGAACCACAGCCCATTTCAAAGCGTCCGCTCAAGGATATCCTCGCCTCTGATCCGTTAAAGGGACTTTTTGTTTTTAGTTTTACTCTTGCCATAGCACAGAGTGGGCTTATGGTATTTTTGCCACTCCTGGCTAAAGGCCAGCAGCTTACAATTACAGAGATAGGTCTGCTGGCATCAGTGTTTGTGCTTTCTGCAGGGATACTTCAGGTCCCCTTTGGTCTAGTTGCCGATAGATATAATAAGGTAATACTTGTAATGATAGGGACACTTTCTATAGCTGTTGGCCTGGCATATATGACCCTGGTACCTGGATTTTTGCCCCTTCTTTGTTTGGCGGCGATTATGGGGGTGGCTTCTGCTGTGGCAAGCCCGGCTGCAAACGCCATGGTGGTAGAATATAGCCGTGAAATAGGTATGGGGGTTGTTATGGGATCAATGAGGTCTTTTACCAGCCTTGGAATGATCATAGGTCCCATAGTTGCAGGTATTGCAATGGATCTGGTAAATATCGATTATGCCTTTTACTTATGCTCTATGATCTTTATTATTGGCTCATGTGTATTTTATCACTACACTAAAGACATTTCAGAGAATTCCAAAGATTAACCAAGAAGCCACGAATTCAGGCAGGTTGATTTGAGAAAGACAAAGCTGAGTAAGTTTTGGGTTCTGAGTTGTGGGTTTTGGATTAAAAGCATCCAAAGGCGAAAGGGTAGAGACAGGATTAAGGCGTGAAAAGATAGCTGATATTTGATAGTCTTAAGTACAGTTGATGGTTGACAGACTGTTGCCCGAATCCTTTCTCTAACCGAAAACGTTTTTTGATACATCTAAGGCTCG
>CAZVAH010000349.1:0-2131 GCA_964625035.1 uncultured Bacteriovoracaceae bacterium
GTAGCAATAGTCCCTATTGTAAAGGCAACTGATGAGATTCAGCTCTCCCCTTCACGGATCTTTTTGGGTAAGGGTATGCCATACTCATCAAGGTTTGGGTATCCCACGTGCATTAACAGTATGACCACGTTTAGATCCAGCTTCTTAATAGAGATGGCCCAGAATTTCCCTGTGGATTTTTTCCTGGATGCCTTTGATAACTGGCTATTTTACCAGGGCTATAAAAGGCGACTTGGGTTGCATTTATTAGAAGATGTTGTTGTATACCATAACATATCCCTTATTAATGCAGAATTGAATGATACATACTGGGCAAGAGAATTCATGTCAGTCATTAATACATCTCGGATTTCTTTTACATTCTTCCCTTTGGCAGCATTGAGGTTTATCTGGAGGCTTTTTCGTATGATTTGGCAGAGAAAGGATATACGATACCTCAACCTTATGAGGATATATAGCAAGTACAGATTTTTGAAGAGAGGTTTGTAATTATGGATGCTGATTGTGGATATTTCCATAATTATCGTTAACTACAACACCAAAGAGGATCTGAGGAATTGTCTGGAGTCTGTTTATCGTGCGCAGGCAGACTTAAATATCCAAACTATTGTTATTGATAATAACTCCAAGGATGGTTCAGCCGAGATGGTGGAGACGTCCTTTCCCGATATTGAACTCATTGTAAACAAGGACAACTTGGGTTTTGTTGCGGCGAATAATCAGGGCCTTAGGCGTGCAGAAAGCAGGTATATCCTTCTTCTAAACCCGGATACTATCCTTTTTGAGGATACCCTGAAAAAGAGTGTGGAATATATGGATACCCGACCGGATGTAGGCTGTCTGGGTATCAAAACTTTAACTACAGATGGGGATGTGTTTCCAAATGGCGCTACCTTTCCCTCTGAGATCAAGACATTAGCACGGCTGTTCATGCTTAAGGAAATTCTCCCCAATACATGGATCAAAAGGTATCTTTCTCAGGTGCTAGGGGGGCATGTGTCCATCTATGCTGACAGAAATGAAGGGAGAGATGTTGACATGGTCGGTGGGTTCTACATGTTCTTGAGATCAGATGTTGTAAGACATGTGGGAGAGCTTGATGAGGCATACTGGGCGGATATCGAGGACAGTGATTACTGTTTCCGGCTGAAGCAGGCCGGGTGGAAGGTGGTATACTGGCCTGGTGCCGACCTTATCCATATTGGTGGGAGAAGTATAGAGAGAAAAGCATTTTCCTTAGATACATATCTGAGGGTTAATACAAATATAATGCTTTTTTTTAAGAAACATTATTCTCTATGGAGGTTTTTTGTACTCAGGTCGATTTTTATCTTCGGGGTGTTGCCGCAGATCCTTATTGCCTTTTGTCTCCCTGTGTGTCTCGGTTTGCGGAAATCACAGATACCAATCAGGATTAGGGCTGCATTGAAGCTTGCAAAGAGAGCATTGATTTTGCCAGATGAGATTAGATATGCAAAATAATCCCTGGTATGCAGGATGTGGATAAAGAATGAGAAGGCATAGGGATGGATAAATGAAGATTTCCATTATAATTCCGACCTTGAATGCTCAAGGGTGCTTGCCTTCCCTTTTGAATAGGTTGTCAGAGCAGAGCGTAGTGGCTGATGAGATCATTGTGATTGATTCAGAGTCTATGGATGATACGAAAAAGATTACCAGAGATGCCGGAGCTCGCTTTTTATCCATACCGCAGGGGGAATTTAATCATGGCCGCACCAGGAATATTGCGGCAAGGCAGGCAAATGGGAAGTTTTTTGTTTTCTTAACACAGGATGCGCTTCCTGTTGATAAGTATATGGTTGAGAATCTTGTAACACCGCTGGAAAAAGATCCTGGGATTGCAGTAGGGTATGGGAGACAGATCGCATATGACTGGGCGCGTCCCGTGGAGAAATTTGTGAGGTCATTCAACTATCCTGAGATAAGCAAGATCAAAGAAAAGAAAGACATCAAAAGATTGGGGGTAAAGGCCTTTTTCTGCAGTAATGCCTGCGCAATCTACAGGAGGGACATCTTCAGGGAGTTAGGAGGCTTCAGGGAAGATACTATTATGAACGAGGACATGGAATTTGCATACAGGGCTATACTTGGGGGATACAAGGTCTCGTAT
>CAZVAH010000350.1:0-2128 GCA_964625035.1 uncultured Bacteriovoracaceae bacterium
TACTCACATCCATTGCCTTATCAAGGACATTGCCATAGGTATCTGACATGGTCTGATTCAGTACCAGCTTTCCTATGTCATGGAGTAGG
This sequence comes from uncultured Bacteriovoracaceae bacterium, assembly GCA_964625035.1. Classification (GTDB taxonomy): domain Bacteria; phylum Desulfobacterota; class Desulfomonilia; order UBA1062; family UBA1062; genus JAGGYK01. The sequence continues at coordinate 90 of CAZVAH010000350.1, forward strand.
CCTGAGAAAAATGCCTTCTCTTTTAATGTGGTATCTACTGCCTCCATCATGGCCCTTGCATACACAGCGCATGCAATGGAATGTTTCCAGAACGCCTTATAATTTAACTTTGATGCCTTTATCTGAGGAAACATATCAAGCACACACATGCCTAACACTATGACCCTCACGGTTTCCATGCCCATTGCAACTATTGCATCCCTTACAGTATATATCCTGCGGGAACGCTTATAATAACTTGAATTAGCTACAGAGAGTGTCCTTGCGGTAAGCACCTGATCCTTTTCTATAAGAGATGCAAGTTTGACTATGGATACATCATCTTCAAGCGCCATTTTCAAGACACGGCTGGCCAACTCCGGAAGGACAGGTATAGATTGGACATCCAAGACATCAGGGTTCATAGAAGAAAACCTATAATATCCTTAAAACATAGGCAAGTGTTTTCTGCCATTGTCCTTACAGAAACAGAATCCTGCTCTAATCGAGACTCTACCTTATACGAAAATTCCAGCTCTCGTATATTCTCTCTCTTTAGACCCAAAAGTTCTGGCAGGCGCTTAGGATTCACACAGACGGTAATACCTGGGCCAAGACGCTCGATTAGCCTCTCTACCATGATTCTGTATGCCCTTGACCTCACTAAAAAACCAAATGCAGGATGAAACGGACCTGCTACAATATTTAATCTATCTGATTGGGGTATACCCACCCTTAGCACCTTAGAACCACAACCTGTAAGATTTATATAGGCGAATAGAGACCTAAGTATGGCCTCATCAAGGCTTAGCGGGCGATAGTGCCCCCTCAAATATAACTTCTCAAGTACGGTACCTGCCATGACAACCGTCGGGTATATCCGTGCTGTATCTGGCTTCAGCTCTGTCATGGTATCCACTGTATGCCTAAAGCTTGCCCTATCCTCTCCAGGCAGTCCCGGCATAATCTGGATACCAACTTTGAGCCCTGACCTTTTTATTAACCCTGAAGCCTTAATCGTATCACTACCGGTATGCCCCCTTAGGCTCGCCTCTAATACCCTATCGTCCATGGATTGAACCCCCAACTCGAGCTCTTCGAAACCTGCATCTATAAGCCTATTCAGGATCTCTTTAGAAACCATATCAGGCCTGGTAGAGGCCTTCAGGGCATCCACCACTCCTTCCTTTACCAGTGCAGATGCGATATCCAAATAGCGATCGAATAAGGTACTATCAATGCCTGTAAATGACCCCCCATAAAAGGCTATTAGCTTTTTCCTGTCCCTTGATGAGGAAGAAAAGGAGATATATCTCCTTACAATCTCTGGAATATCTTCCGGAAGTGCAGGCTCGGAAAATTGCCTCTGATCGCAGAATATACACCTGTGAGGGCAGCCTAGATTAGATACAAATATAGGGATAACAATGGGAGGCTTCATGTTGCATCTTCTAATGACTTCAGAGCCTCCTTGCATGCCATCTGGGAAGCCTGCTTCTTGTTTTTACCCCCACCCCGACCCAAAACCTTGCCTTCTACAATTACCTCCATAACAAATATCTTACTGTGATCCGGGCCTGTCTCATCCACTAAGACTATATCCGGCATGCACTTATATCTCGAGCGACAATACTCTATAAAGGTGCTTTTATAGTCTATATTAGTCACCTCTTCCATATAATCCAGTACAGCATTTAAGTGTTTTTCTATGACCTCACATGCCCTATCAAATGAGCTGTCTAAGAATATAGCCCCAACCAATGCCTCATATGCATCAGCAAGGATAGAGGGCTTTCCCCGCCCTTGGTCCAGATCTTCACCTTTACCTAGATAAAGAAAATCACCTAAATGAAGCCAGCTCGCAATCTCAGATAGGGTGCCCTCACTTATAAGGGAGGATCGAATCTTGGTAAGTTCTCCTTCTTTAGCATCGGAAAATATCTTAAATATACGTCTTGTAATGGCTGTATTTACTATTGCATCGCCTAAAAACTCTAAACGCTGGTTATCCTTTAAAGCCAACTCCTTATGCTCATTGACAAATGTGGGGTGGGTCATGG
>CAZVAH010000351.1:0-2120 GCA_964625035.1 uncultured Bacteriovoracaceae bacterium
CTATATATCTAAAGTGGGCGAACCCCAAAGACCTTATCCTCCAGATAGTGGGTAATGATCCTGAACTAATGAGGGATGGGGCCAGAAGGCTTGCCGGTTACAGGCCATGGGGCATAGATATTAATATGGGCTGCTGGCTGAAAAAGATTACAATGCACGGGTGGGGAGTTGCCTTGATGAAAGACATCAAACTCACCCAGAATGTAGTAGAGGCTGTGCGTAGCGTTGTAGATGTTCCCCTATCTGTAAAGATGAGACTGGGATATTCCCTAGATAAGGCCTACCTGATGGATTTTGTGGAGATGCTCGCTGCTTCAGGTGTGGATTTCATTGTGTTGCACCCAAGAACAGCCATGGATGGGTTAAAAAGGCCAGCGAGATGGGAATACATAGCCATGGTAAAAGAACACAGTTGCCTACCCGTAATAGGGAATGGGGATGTGAATACCCCACAAGACGCACTTGAGTTAATGAGACAGACAAGGTGCGATGGTGTCATGATTGGCAGGCAGGCCTTAAGACAACCCTGGATATTCAGGGATATAAGAGCATTACTAGAGGATAAATCCGTGGAAGAAAGCCCTGACTTGCAGGGTGTAATTGTGGATTTGTCTTCTCTTTTGGAGACACATTTCCCCCCCGAGATTGCCATAAAGAGATTCAAAAAGGCTATCCCCTGGCTAGCTACAAACCTGAAGTTTGGGCATTACCTTACAAAGGAGGTAAGCAAGGTAAATGGTATGGAAGATATTCGCCTTAAGATAAAGGAGATCTTTGCAGCTGGCATTATCTGATACTACCTTGAATTTTTCCTATACATTGAGTATACAAACATCAGTTTGGCATTCTTACAGCAAGTGGGATCGTATCAGGATATATTATGAGATTTAGGAGGAGGCATGAATCAAATAGCCCTTATGAAGGAGTTGCACATATCCTCAGATAAAAAGATAGTGTTACTGGTAATAGATGGCCTTGGTGGCCTGCCCGGGAAGGATGGGAAGACAGAATTAGAGGCTGCTAAAACCCCTAATATGGATAGCCTCGCTCTGGATTCAATCTTAGGCCTATCCACACCCGTAGTACCCGGTCTTACCCCTGGAAGTGGTCCAGGACATCTTGCACTGTTTGGTTATGACCCTTTAGAGTATCAGGTAGGTCGGGGGGTATTAGAAGCACTGGGTATAGGGCTTGAGATTACCCCCAAAAGCCTTGCTGCAAGGGGTAATTTTTGCAGCCTGGATCCGTCAACGCATGTGATAACAGACAGGCGCGCAGGCAGGATCCCAACAGAGGAATGTGCCAGATTGGTAAGTAAGCTTGAATCCATAAAGATAGATAGTATAGATATCATTATAAGGCCTGTAAAAGATTATCGTTTCGCTCTGATTTTAAGTGGCGATGGGCTCTTTGGCTCTCTTACAGAGACAGATCCTCAAAGGACAGGGGTAAAGCCATTACCTGTAAAACCCTTGCGAAAAGAGGCTGAAAAAAGTGCAGAGATTATAAACGAGTGGATAGGAAAGGCCTTTGAGATCCTAAAGGATGAAAGGCCTGCTAATGGCTGTACCTTAAGGGGGATTGCAAAAGACCCGGGGCTCCCTTCCTTTTCATATGTATATGGGCTTACTGCATGCGCAATTGCCACATACCCCATGTATAAAGGAATCGCGCGCCTGGCTGGTATGGAAGTGGTAGAGACAGGGGATACCACCCAAAGTGAGGTCGAGACATTGAAAGATAGGTGGGGAGATTATGATTTCTTCTTTTTCCATGTAAAAAAGACTGATTCTGCAGGTGAAGATGGTGATTTTGACCGCAAGGTAGAGATAATAGAAGAGACTGATAGGGCCATTCCCGGTATCATGGCATTAAAACCAGATGTATTTATTATTACAGGTGACCATTCTACCCCTGCTGCACTTAAGTCACACTCATGGCACGAACTGCCAATCCTTTTTTATGCAAATCACATAAGAAAGGATAGTATAGCTGAATTTGGAGAGAGGGCTTGTATGCAGGGGGGGCTAGGGCACATAAGACACATCGATATCATGCCTTTGGCAATGGCTCATGCAGAGAAACTTACAAAGTATGGGGCATAATAGAACAGTGAATAG
>CAZVAH010000352.1:0-1066 GCA_964625035.1 uncultured Bacteriovoracaceae bacterium
GTTATTACTGCAACCGTACCAAGGATACCACCAAGGGGGAGAGCACCGACATCTCCCATGAAGACCTGAGCAGGATACGTGTTGTACCAAAGAAAGCCAAGCCCTGCCCCTATTATAGCACCAAGGAATATGCTTACCTCTCCCACACCATAGATAAATGGAAATTGGAGGTAGGTCGCTGTCTTAAAGTTCCCTGTCACATAAGCAAATACAAGGTATGTAGCAGCCGCTATGGTACACGGACCTATAGCAAGCCCATCCAGGCCATCAGTAAGGTTTACAGCATTTGCACTACCCACAATCACCAACATTACAAAGGGGATATAGAAGGGGCCCAGATCGGGATGTACCTGCTTGAAAAATGGTATTGTAATCGAGGTATCAAAATTTGATATCCCAACAAGGACATATCCCACACCAGCTGCTATTAAGAGCTCTATCAAAAGCCTGAGCCTGGCAGGCAGCCCCCTCATATTCCCTTTTCCTATCTTTATATAGTCATCAACAAATCCAATAAACCCATATGAGATCAACACACCCATACAAAGCCATATATATATATTTGTCAGATCCGCCCAGAACAAGGCACAAATTACTACAGCAAGTATTATCAGGATTCCACCCATGGTGGGAGTACCTGATTTCTCAACATGTCTTTCGGGCACATCCCCATTGATACGTTCCCTTAGGCTTAAACTAGAGAGCTTTTTTATAAACCACGGGCCTAAGATAAGACATATAATAAGAGCAGTAATAGTGGCACATATGCTCCTGAAGGTAATATACTTAAATACATTAAATACGATATCGTATGTATGTAATGGATAGAGAACATGGTAAAGCATTATGCTACCGCCTTTAGATAGGTTGTTACCTTATCTAATTGTAACGCCCTGGAAGCCTTAACAAGTACAATGGTCTCTTTTCCTATCATATCAGAAATCATGGCTTTGAGATCTGCAATATCTTCTACCAGACAGACAGCAGAGGCATCCATACCCTCTTTAATTGCCGCACCTGAGACCACATGAGCAAAGGTGCCTGTACTGAAAACCGTGTTGATCTT
>CAZVAH010000352.1:1076-2116 GCA_964625035.1 uncultured Bacteriovoracaceae bacterium
TAGATAGGGCGACCCATTTACCTAGCTGTTCATGCCAGTACCTCGCATCTTTCCCCAATTCCAGCATGTCTCCCAAGATTGCAACTTTATTTGTATGTGGTGCACTCCCCAAGATATCGAGAGCTACCTTCATCGATGCAGGGTTTGCATTATAGGTATCATCTACAATAGTTATACTATCTGACACTGTTATCTCCAGGCGCATCCCAGGGAACTTGGCCTCCCTTATCCCATAAGCTATTACCTCTGGGGGAATATTAAGGGCTACAGCACACGCACAGGCTGCCAAGACATTTAATATATTATGGTGACCAGGCAAACTAACCTTTGTCCTTATAATCTTTCCTGCAAGGTCAATAGAGAGCTCTGTACCATCAAGGCCCTGGTTTATAACCTCATGAACTGTTATATCCGCCTTGCCAGATGTAGAGAATGTAATAATATCCAACCAACGAGGTATCTCCACCTGATCCATATGCTCGAGATGAGGATTTATTATGGCAGCACCACCTTCCAGAGTGTTTGCGAATATTGCCTGTTTCTCCCTGATTATCCCAGGGATATTTAAAAGACCATTTAGATGAGCCGGGTTTATATTTGTCATCACTGAAATGGTTGGGTGCACAATCGAAGATAATCTATCTATCTCTCCCGGAGAGTTTGTGCCCATCTCAATTACAGCAAACTGATGAATGCCATTCAACTTAATGAGCGTAAGCGGAACCCCTATAAGATTATTGTAATTCCTTTCTGTCTTGAGACACGTCCCTTGCGCGGACAGAATGGATGCACATAGCTCCTTTACCGTAGTCTTCCCTGTAGAGCCAGTAATGCCTACCACTGGAAGCTCGTAGCGCTTCCTTGTATATGCGGCTATATCACCTAATGCAACAAGGGTGTCCTTAACAGCAATGAGCTGTAAGTGGCATGAAGATGGCCACTTTAATCCTTCTTTCATGACAAGGGCACCCTTTGCCCCCTTTGAAATGGCATCTTCTATAAACGCATGTCCATCATATCCGCCTATGGCGGACCCCCTT
>CAZVAH010000353.1:0-2106 GCA_964625035.1 uncultured Bacteriovoracaceae bacterium
TCTCCATTAAGACCTCATAACCCCATCTTGGGTGTTTCTTTATAATATCCCACTCTTTTTCTGTGAGCGCACCCGGTTTATTTAAGATCTCAGAAGGTATCTTTGATTTTCCTATGTCATGAAGAAAGAATCCGGCACCTAAGTTATACATATTATGTTCCCCCATATCTTTTTCAAATAGCTTGATAGCAAGGGCTGTGGAGAAGATGCCTACGTTTACTGAGTGTGTGTATGTATAATAATCATGCTCGGTTAGCACAAGGAGATTCTTCATTACATCTTGGTCTTCCAGTAGGAGTTTTACCATGGGGTTTATTGTATTTTTCATTTCAGATATGGTTTCTGCCCTCGGGTCTTTGAATACCTCTTCCATGGTATAGGTTGATGATGAATAAAAGATTTTTGCCTTTGTCTTTGGCGCTACATGTGGGTCTGAGAGTATTTTGTCCATATGTTTTGCAGTATAGAGCGTTAGGGACTCTTCATCTGTATCTTTTACATACAGTCTCTTTAGCCCGGAGGCCAGTAGCCTGGCCTTGTGCTCCTCTGTAAAGGCAATGTCATAACCAGCAAAGAGGACAAACCTATCTCCTATCCTGATATACAGTTCAAACGCCTTTTTTTTATCTAACTGCATGATCTCTATGGGTATGGGTTTAAAAGACATCATTTTACATATCGGTACGTACAGGGTTTATGTTTAGTCTATCTGTACATAATGGCAAGGGTTTGATATATCTGGTGTGATCTATGATATCTTGTTAGGAGGGCTCATGATAGTTTCAAGGCAGATGAGGGACTATTCCAAGGCATCGTCTTGGATTCGGAAGATGTTTGAAGAAGGTGCGAGACTTAAGGCTGAATATGGAATGGAAAATGTATTTGACTTTAGCCTTGGCAATCCTGATGTGCCTCCACCTAAAAAGGTCATTGATGTTATGGGGGATCTCGCTTCTGACCTGGATACAGGCCATGGATATATGCCGAATGCAGGTTATCCACAGGTGAGAAAGGCAGTAGCAGAATATGCATCCAACCTTTATGGGGTAGAGCTTAGCCCTGATGACATTGTGATGAGTTGCGGAGCGGGAGGCGGGATAAATGTTGTCCTAAAGTCTATAATAACCCCTGGTGACGAAGTAATGGTCATTTCGCCTTACTTTGTGGAGTATGGATTTTATGTTGAAAATCATGGCGGGGTACTTGTGGCGGTAGAGTGCGATGCCGATTTCTTACCTGATTTAGAAAAGATAAAGAAAGCGATTACTGAACGTACCAAGGCCATCATTATAAATTCACCAAACAACCCGACAGGGAGGGTGTATCCTGAAAAGGTACTTACCGGTCTACAGGATGTCCTGGCCGGCTATCCTGACATCCTTGTTATTTCAGACGAGCCATACAGAAGGCTTGTGTATGACAATATCCAGGTGCCATCAATATTAAAAATTTTGACGAAATCAGTGGTAGTCACATCTTTTTCTAAGGAGCTTTCTTTAGCTGGTGAACGTATAGGCTATATTGCAGCAGGGGCTGGAATTGCTGAGAAAGATAGATTTATAGATGCCCTGATACTGGCTACCAGGATACTTGGTTTTGTAAATGCCCCTGCATTGATGCAAAGGGTTTTGGGGCAGTGTATTCACTTGAGTGTAGATATAGACATATATAAAAGGCGAAGGGACCTGCTTAGGTCTATATTAGATGACATGGGCCTTGTCTATGCATCCCCTGAAGGGGCATTTTATCTATTTGTCAAATCTCCCATAGCAGATGACCTGGCCTTTAGTAATGCCTTACTAAAAGAAAAGATACTTATAGTCCCGGGTAGAGGATTTGGATATAAGGGCTATGTCAGGTTTGCCTATTGTGTGGATGAGGCTACGATAGAAGGTGCGGCACCAGGGCTGAAACGGGTGGTGGCTTCTTTGGGTGAAGATAGTGAATAGTGATCAGTGAAAGAGGTTGTTGCTCGAAACCTTTCTCTAACCGAAAACGTTTTTTGATACATCTAAGGCTTGCGTATACCGATTCCAAAACTCGCCCTTCGGGCTCAGACACTTGGAATCGCTATTCTTCCGCTTCGCCAAGATGTATTTACAAAAA
>CAZVAH010000354.1:0-2104 GCA_964625035.1 uncultured Bacteriovoracaceae bacterium
ATTTGAGATCTATACAACCATCGCGGTTCTTTATTTCATCTGTTGCTATAGTATGAGCAGGGTAGCAGCCCGTTTAGAACGCAAATACACGCCTGGTTTGCACGTCGAAGCGCCTCGTATGGAATGATATTACAATTAGTTGGTTTTAAGTGAAACTAATTTTCTTTGCCTCTCGATTATTTCAAGATTACTCAAAACTCACTGCGAAGCGTCAAGTCTAACCAATAAAACCAACAACCCTATATAAATATATTTTTCATATAACCGCACTCCAGACATCATCTGAAAGTAAGTCTATTCACTATTCACTTTTACATATAAAGGATCAAAGCCCGAGCAGTAATAAAGGCAAGCCGATCACAACAGCAATCACAAGATTAAATATCTTTATTAAAATGGCATCTTTCACAGAATAGGAAAACATGGGCAGCATACCATGACCGTCTTGAACAATGGAGCTCGTCAATAATATAGAGAAGGGGACGAGCCCTTGTGCAAACATCATAACAAAAACCATATGAGGGCCAGACTCAGGGATTAACCCTACAAGGGCACATACTAAAAAAATCCATAACATCTGCGTCTTGACAAATTCTTCTAAATTCCAATGACTTAATCCAATGTGGATAAAGAGTAGAGCAAAAAAGGTCCAAAGGAATACCTGCCAGAGATGTCTCTTTATTATGTGGTCCCAGATATGAGCCTCAAGATAATGATCAGAGGCAGTTAATATGATAAACGTTGCAACAAAAAGTAATGCAACTATGGTAAGCCTTTGCCAATTCCATGTGTAGGGTCCTACATAGCCTAGAACTAAGGCCATAATAATTATCAAAAGAGAAAACGAAACCAAATATCTGATAGGGGAAAGCCTTGAAAAATTCTTTAGTACTGTTGGATCAAAAAGGCGGTGATCAGGCTCAAGATGCACAACTTGTAAATCACAATCTTCGCAGGTGGTTATCCCGAGACGAGATACTAGTTTATCTGATACAAAACCCCCCATGATCCCTATCACAAATAGCAGAATAAAAAGCAATATCGCTTGTCTTGGAAAGAGTGCCAGCATCACAAATGCCTCATCGCCAGAGGTGGCAATCATCCCGCCTGCTATTGCACCAAAACTCAAGAACCCATGCACATAAAACGACACATTCATGAATGCTCCCAGACAACCAGGCGTGGCTCCAAGAAAAGAAGCAATGGTATACTGGCGTGCTCTACCTCCTCTCATTGCACTCTCCAGCCTTCCTTTGGTAAAGACATTTACATAATCGATGATAAGCATCATCACAAAGACAAATAAAGTGATCATGATTGAATGATTGATTACATGGGTTAGTCCAGACATTTTATCTTCTTCATCCTCACTACATGGCTATATACAATTATAAGGCCTAAAATCACAAACCATCATTATAAAGGATACTATCAAAGTGCATCAAGTATACGAGACCATGTCCCCCTGATATCATCTGCCACCAGGCTTTGAGTGTAATATTCTATAACACTAGACTTTACAATCTGAGCTTTCGTAAATGCCTTATCATATCTGATCTTCCCAACTATCCTCATCCCACATGCCTCTGATCTGTCAATAATCCTTTTAGTTACCTCTGGGTTAATATCATATTTATTTATGCACACAACTGCAGGTATGCCAAAATGGTTTGCTAATTCATGAACACGATCTAAATCGTGTTCACCTGATACCGTAGGCTCGGTTACAATAACCACAAGGTCAGCACCTGTGATTGAGGCTATAACCGGGCAGCCAATACCTGGAGGCCCATCTACTAGTAAATAGGAGTGACCATTCTCTTCAGCAATCTTCCTTGCCTGATCTCTGACCAGGGTAACCAACTTGCCTGAGTTCTCTTCCGCAATCCCGAGCCTAGCATGAACCATCGGGCCAACCCTTGTCTCAGAGACAAACCACTTTCCATTTATTGCGGGAGAGAAATCTATAGCCTTCTCAGGACAAAAATATGCACACACACCACACCCTTCACATGCAATCTCGTCAATAGAATACTCTATACTTGACAGCTTATCTTTACTGATCTCTCTTTTTACTGCATCAAATCTGCATACATCCATACAT
>CAZVAH010000355.1:0-2102 GCA_964625035.1 uncultured Bacteriovoracaceae bacterium
CGATCCACTCTCAGTAAGATAGATGTCTTTAAATTCGTGGCCCAAGAAGAAACCTTTGAGGCTATAACTAAATTTATTACTGAAAATCAAATAGAAAAAGAACGTGTGTATATCATGCCAATAGGGGCTACAAGAAAAGAGCAGGTGAAAAATATGAAATCCGTATTTAGATTTTGTAAAGATCAAGGTTACAGGATGACTCTAAGGCTCCATATACTTATCTTTGATGGAAAGCGAGGGGTTTAACCATGAAGGACGCTGTGGTCCTCCTATCAGGTGGAATGGACTCAGGGGTACTCCTTGCATGGGCCAGGACTCAATATAAGACCATCCATGCCTTAACCTTTGATTACGGATCGAAACACTCGAAAAAAGAGATATCTATGGCCAAAGCCATGGCGGACAAATATGGGGCAATCTTTAAACAGATAGAAATCCCATTTATAAATATCCTTTTTTCTTCTTCACTCCTCAAGTCAGGCCCTGAAGTCCCAGAGGGCCCCTATGGAGAAGAAAACATACTATCAACTATTGTACCATTCAGAAACGGCATATTGTTATCCATTGCTATAGGTTATGCAGAAAATCTCCATATAGATGAGGTCTTGATTGCATCCCATAAGGGAGACCATCCAGTATATCCCGACACGAAAGAGGCATTTATTCATGCAATGTCAAAGACTGCTAAAGAAGGGACTTATACAGGGGTAAAGGTTCTGGCACCATTGGGGAGCCTTGATAAGAAGGGTATCGCGGACAAGGGCAGGGTCTTGAACTTTGACTTTACAATGACATGGACGTGTTATAAAGGACTTGAACTCCATTGCGGCAAGTGCGCTGCATGCCTTGAGAGGAAATATGCCCTTGGGTATGATAAAGGCCTTGACCCCACCAGGTATATGAAATGAAGGAATCACCTCTTGGTAAGAATGTCCGCCCCTCATCAAAATACGACCCATCTCTGCTTTTTACTGTAAAGAGACATCACTATAAAATAATATTCTATGGATATGACATATGGCGCGCATACGAACTCTCATGGCTTGATCTAAAGGGCAAGCCCAATGCCGGCATCCTTGAGATCATATATCCATTTGATACAGAATCTATAATCGAGTCTAAATCATTAAAGCTCTATCTAAACGGCCTCAGCTATAGAAAGTTTGAATCACAAAAAGATTTAGCAAGTACAATCAAAAAAGACCTTGAGATGGTACTCGCCCCAAAATGGCTTATGTTAAGGATAATTCAGGCAAAAGACCTTAAAGATCACACATGGACCAGTCAAATAAAGGGTGTATGCATTGATGATATAGATGTGGAGATTGTACATTATAAAAGGGAGACGAAATTGCTAAAGGTGGGAGATGACTATACAGAAGAGATATTGTATTCCAATCTATTGAGGACCAATTGTCCAATTACTCTCCAGCCTGATTGGGGAAGTGTCATAATAAAGTATAGAGGGTATAAGATAGATCATGCATCCCTACTTAAATATATTGTCTCATATAGGAAATACAAAGGCTTTAGTGAGCGTTGTTGTGAACAGATGTTTGTAGATATATCTACTAAATGCAGACCTGATTATCTCCTGGTTACATGCAGATATACCAGAAGGGGCGGTATTGATATAAATCCGTTAAGGTGCTCGGAAGAGATCACACCTGATCCTGCAACTAACTGGCGCCTGCCAAGGCAATAAAGTATCCATGCCCTTACTTTATTTCTTCACCTAGACAACCCGAACACCTTGATAAAGGTCTCTAAAGATATCATCGAGACCGCATCTATCCATCTTCATGGCAGAAGGGAGGCAGTCCAGTATATCCTGTGCTGTCATCCCATCTTCACCCCTATCCCTGGCTGCTAAGTCGCCTGCAAAACCATGGATAAAGACACCTTTTCTTACCGAATCCTCAACAGAAAGCCCCAAGCCGAACATACCAGCGATTGTGCCAGTGAGGACATCGCCTGATCCTGCTGTAGCCATCCCTGGGTTTCCACTTGTGTTGATATATACCTTTCCGTCTGGATAGCCTATCAGAGAATGGGCCCCCTTCAAGACTATAATTGAATCCAATTCCTTGGAAGTTTCTTGC
>CAZVAH010000356.1:0-2098 GCA_964625035.1 uncultured Bacteriovoracaceae bacterium
AGCATTCCAATTGGGCACGGATGAAGAGGGTGGAAATCAAGAGGTAGGGGTTTGTATGAAAATAGGGACAAAGGCACAGAGTCTGAGATGGTTCGGGAAATAAAGGTCACGCTGGTAATGCCGTGTAATATTGTGCTACAAGGATGCGCAAATAAAAGATTATAGGGGCAAGCTATGAATGGGTATATGGGGAGTATACTAAAGATAGATCTGAGTAGCGGTGTAATAAATTCCGAGGTGCTGGACAGGGGGTTCGCTCGCACATTTCTTGGCGGCAATGGGTTTGCTGCAAAGATCATCTATGATCTTGTGCCACATCAAGCTGATCCCTTTTCTGAAGATAATATCGTGGTATTTGCAACAGGGCCTTTAAATGAGACACCGGTGTGGGGTACAGGCAGGGGGCATCTCGCATCAATATCTCCCCAGGCAGGCATGTTTTTCGATTCCAATTTCGGGGGGAATTTTGCCTCAATGCTGAAAAGGACAGGCTTTGATGCAGTAGTGATCTCAGGAAAGGCTGCATCGCCAGCCTATATCTTAATAAAAGATGGCAAGGTAACACTTAAAGATGCGCATAGTCTTTGGGGAAAATCGACTGAAGAGACCCACAGGTTATTGGTCAAAGAAGAGGGTGAAGGCATAGAAAGCGCTGTAATCGGACCTGCTGGGGAGAACGGCGTCATCTTCGCTAATGTGATGGTAAGTGGTTCTCGCAGGAGCGTTGCAGGAAGGGGCGGTATAGGTGCAGTATTGGGCTCAAAGAACTTAAAGGCAGTTGTGGCGCGAGGGTTAAAAAAGGTTGATATTACCGACAGAGAAGGGCTCAAGGGGTATTTGAAGCCTATTTTTCCGGGTTTAAAGGAGAAGGCCAAGGTTCTAACCACCTATGGGACACCTTTTCTCGTAAATATGATTAATTCAAAGGGCATGCTTTGCACGCATAACAATATGCGTGAGACATTTGATCATGCCAATACGCTCAGCGGCGAGGTTATATTAGAAAGATATGTAAGAAAAAGCGTAGCCTGCCGCGGATGCCCTGTGGCATGCGGGAAGATCGTGTATGTGCCGCATGGCGAGTTTGCAAACCAGAATGTAAAGATGCCGGAATATGAAACCCTTTATTCCATGGGTTCAATGATTGATAACAGTGATATTGTATCGATCTTTAACGGGAATGCTTGTTGCGATTCTTTTGGCATGGATACGATAAGCTTTGGGCTTACGCTTGCCTTTGTCGCTGAATGTGTTGAAAAAGGTATTGTGAGTGAAGAAAAACTTGGAATGAAAATCTCCTTTGGAGATGGGGCTCATCTAGCAGATATCATTAAAAAGACCGCATATAAACAAGGGGTTGGTGAATTTCTTGCGCTTGGTTCTAAGCGGCTGGCCTCTCGCCTTGGGGATAATTCCGATAGGTTTCTCTATTCGGTAAAGGGCCTTGAGATGGCCGGGCATTCTGCCAGGGGATTGCGTCCCATGGCGCTTGCCTATGCCACATCGACCCGTGGCGGAAGTCATCAAGATGCGCGGCCGGTCTACCTTGCGGATGATCCGGAGAATGATCCCGGTTTTGATGGACAACCTGAATACTGCGTGAATAGCCAGCACAACACGGCAGTTGGAGATTCACTCGTGATATGCCGGTTTTTGCAGGAAAGGGCTTTTGGGGGCCAATTGAATGACTCGCTAATTCCAGTAATACGATATGTCACTGGCTGGGACATCGACCTTGATGAACTGAATACGATTGGAGAGAGGATATATAACCTGGAACGCATGATTAATGTAAAAAGGGGAGTGAATCGCTCAATGGATACACTTCCCTACAGGGTTATGAATGAGCCGATTCCTGATGGGCCTTCAAAGGGCAGGTATTGTCCTAAAGAGGAGCTAGACAAAATGCTGGATACCTATTACAGGTTGCGCGGATGGGATGAGGATGGCATCCCCAGTTCTGGCAAGCTCTCCGAACTTAGCCTGGCCTGAGTGTGACAATGGGAGGCGCATATCCTGACTTTCAGGAGGAGATAACAAATACCATGAGACCTTTGCATAATACCCATATTGTCATTGCGAGCTTAAGCGAAGACAA
>CAZVAH010000357.1:0-2096 GCA_964625035.1 uncultured Bacteriovoracaceae bacterium
AGACTGTATTCTTCATACTAAGGACTTTAGTATCTTTGGAGATTCATTAGAAATTTTGCCTGTATTTATCTTGCATAGTAGGATAGTATGTATTGTGGTGAAGACCAGAGAATAATTTTATTGAGGAGGTAAATATGAAGATAGTAATTTTCGGTGGTAGCGGTGATATGGCTGTAGATGCCCTTGATGAGCTTATGAAGGAAGGGGATGTAAAGAAGGTTACCATAGCAGACCTGAATATCGAAAGGGCTAAAAGGGAGGTTGAAAGACGTGATGATCGGTTTGTGGCAACGAAGGCGGATGCTACAGACCATAATCAGGTGGTAGCTGTTATGAAACAGCATGATATTGCCATGGGGTTTGTGGGCCCATTTTATTATTTTGAAAAGAAGATGGTGGCTGCTGCTTTAGAGGCCGGCATTCCATACGTATCCATATGTGATGATTATGAGGCCTACCTCGATATTATAAAGTTTGATAAAGAGGCAAAGAAAAAAGGCATACATATCCTTACAGGGTGGGGCAACTCTCCTGGTTTGACCCAGGCCCTGGCCAGGAAAGGGTATAACTCTATGGATAACCCAAAGAGGATCAATATACATTGGGCAGCCGGTTCTAACGAAGCTGCAGGACCGGCAAATCTAGCACATTTGTTTAATATACTTCATGGGACCACCTTGCAGACCATAAGAGGTAAAGAGGTAGAAGTGAAAACCGGTGATGGACGAAAAGTTGTGAGATTTCCTTTTCCCATGGGGGATTTGCCTGTATACTATACAGGCCATGCAGAGTCTGTGTCTATCCCCAGAAATCTTAAGGGCCTTACCGAGGTAACACTGCACGGCGGGGTACAACCCTCATATATACCGATTTTGGTAAAGATTATAGATATGACAGGACTATTCAGTACACATGAAAGGCGCAAGGCAGCAGCAGAATTTTTCTATAAGATAGAGTACATTTTTGGGACAGGCGGTCTGGACAAATCTGTGGGAAGGGTTGATGTATATGGTTTTCACAAGGGCAAGAGTGTCCATCGAACCTATACATATGTTGGCCATATAGGTATCATAACCTCCGTACCATGCACGGTTGCTACATTATGGGAGCTCTCTGGTAAGTTTAAGTCAGCCCCTGGAGGGATATATTCTGCTGAAAGACTCTTGGAAGATCCTGATCCTTTCTTAAAAGAGTTAATGAAACGTGGGGTGGATATATTTTTCTATAAGGATGGGCTGGATTAGAGATCTCTCCTTTAAGCGATAGGAACTTAAACCTTGATGGGGGTGAATATTGATGAATAAAAAGGTGGTGGTAATCACTGGTGCAGCAGGAGGGATAGGCTCTGCAACTGCCAAGAGATTTTCTGATGCAGAGGCCAGAGTGGTTCTCTCAGATATTGATACAGATAGATTAGAAGCGATTGCAGCCAAGCTCAGCCATGAACCAGGGTCTAGTGTGTATTCAGCCACCAAGTTTGGTGTAAGGTGATTTAGCCTTGCACTTGCTATGGAGGTGAGAAAATATGGTATCCATGTCTCTATTATCTGCCCGGATTCTGTGGATACGCCCATGTTAGAAAAGGTAGGCACCTTGGCTCGTTGAACGGGTAATGGACAGACAGATCAGAAAAGCAGGGTAAAAAGTCGAGATTGACAGTAAAAAAACAAGACAAGGGAATCCCATGTTTTCCTACATCTTTATGAAGGTCCTGGAGAATCGTCCGGAGAGGTATGATTGTGGCATAAATATCCTCTCAGCAGGTCATGCCAAGAAAGTTAGAAAGGACATCGTTCAAACCTACGTTCGGCCCAACATTAGAATGCTCGATATTGGATGCGGAACAGGTGAACTTATTGCAGATGCGGCAAGAGCTGGTGCTACCGCTATTGGAATTGACATCTCAGAGGGGATGTTATCAGTGGCACAAAAACGCATCGATAAGAATGATCTGAGCAGTAAAATAAAATTACATCAGGCTTTTGTTGCTGAATTGGATTCACTTTTTGATGAAAATGGCTTTGATTTAATTACATCAACATTGGTTTTTAGTGAACTCTATTCAGAAGAAAGACGTTGGTCATTAAATCAAATAA
>CAZVAH010000358.1:0-2095 GCA_964625035.1 uncultured Bacteriovoracaceae bacterium
ACTATGGGCTGTAAAGAAAGGTTTCGGCACATATGAAGACCTAGAGGCACATGAAGATTTTGGTTCTATCCCTGGCGCAAATCCCGATGCGGTCTCTGGCAGGGCCTGCGAGAGGGGACTCCCCGAATTGGGGACACTGGGTTCGGGGAATCACTTTCTAGAGCTCGATGTGGTAGACAATATTGTGGACAAAAAGACAGCCCGGAACTTTTCTTTGTTCAAAGATCAGGTCCTTATATTGGTGCACACTGGGTCCAGAGGCTTTGGCCACCAGATATGCGACGATTATATACATACCATGCTCTCTTCTGGACAGCGCTATAATATCTACCTGCCGGATCGACAACTTGCCTGCGCTCCAATAGATAGCAAAGAGGCAAGGGCCTACATTGGTGCCATGGCAGCAGCGGCAAACTTTGCATTTGCCAATAGAGAGATGATCACCTGGCTTATCAGAGAAACCATTGAGCCCATCTTTGGAAAGAGCTGGGAAGCATTAGGATTGCAGCTTTTATACGATTGTTGCCACAATATCGCAAAGATAGAAACCATACCATGGAAGGGGAAAAATATTGAGGTCTGCATCCATAGAAAAGGGGCAACAAGGGCTCTGCCTCCAGGAGATCCAAGGCTTGCCCAAAGGTTTAAAGATACAGGACAGCCAGTGCTAGTACCTGGAGACATGGGCAGGGCATCATTTATACTGGTGGCAGGAGAGAATGCAAAAGAGACATTTTTTTCTGCCTGCCATGGCGCAGGACGGCTGCTCTCAAGACGCGAGGCAAAAAGACAGGCAAAAAACAGATCTGTTCTGGATGAGTTGGATAAGAAAGGTATCTATGCCTTAGCAGCATCAAAGGCAACCCTTGCAGAAGAGATGCCAGCAGCCTATAAGGATGTCTCTGACGTGGTAGATACTATATCTGGAGCAAACATTGCAAAAGTGGTAGCAAAATTAAGACCTATAGGTATGATAAAAGGCTGAAGTTTTATTCCTCTGGGGCTTCCTCCCCTGCTGCTTCTTCTTCCTCTCCCTCTATCTCTTCAGCTTCAGCAAGTTCCTCAGCTTCAACTGCTATCCTGCCTGAGACCACTGTAGCTATTACTGTGTCCTTCTCAGGGTCGCTTGCAAGTTCAACCCCTTTGGGAAGATTAAGATCCAAACCACGTATTACCTGATCAGGAGATTCTATCATCGATATATCAACCTCTATCTCAGAGGGTATATCTTTAGGCAAGGCTCTAACATATATATGAATTGCCTCTTGCGTTATCTGACCCTTGCCTTCTTCTTCAACAGGAGACTTCCCTATAAGCACTATAGGCACCTCTACCACCACGGGTTTTTTAACATCCACCTGCAAGAAATCTATATGCAAAACCTTTTGAGACAACCTGTGCCTTTGAATTGCATGTATTAATGTGCTCCTCGGTTTATCCTCGCCATCTATATGCAGTTTCAATACAGATGTGCCTCCGATATTTTTATACACGTCTTCAAAATCCTTATACCTTACCTGTATAGGGGTAGACTCCACATTTTTACCGTATATAACTGCAGGGATGATGCCTTCTCTACGAAGCCGCCCAACCTGTTTCTTCCTTATAGAGCGGACCCCTGCCTCCAATTTTTCTGTCTTAGGCACTGTTTTCCCCAAATCAAAATTTTGCTGCCTTCATATATAAAGATATTAACAGGATGTCAATGCCTTTTAGCGATGTAAGGCTAGGCGGTCTCACCTTCCCTTTGATTTTAACTAGGAAAGCTGGTATATAAAAGGTATGGGAAAAACAAGGGGGAATAGGACAATTCAGCTTGAGCAATCCGCCCTCAAGGAGTTTATATCCTTGAAACAAACAACCTCCCCCACTGGACTTTCAGCCTGAAACATGGCTTAATCTTAATTTTTAAATGGAGGTGTTTCAAATGACCGAGGAAATGGCAGAAAAAAAGCTTATCGGAAAGGTAACTCACTACTTTGGCAAAATCAGCGTTGCCGGCATTGAGCTCTCAGATGTCATCAAGACCGGGGCCACCATTTCTATTGAGGGGTAGACCACAGCTTTCGAGCAACCAGTAGATTCTATGCAGATA
>CAZVAH010000359.1:0-2087 GCA_964625035.1 uncultured Bacteriovoracaceae bacterium
ATATGATCTAAACCTTCAACGCGCAATGAATCTCATTCGATAAGGCCTGTTTAACGTCAAAAGTCAGGAAAATCCTAGCATTGGTTAGTAGCACTCTGGATTTTTGTACCTTTTTAACCTTTTCATCCCAACCAATATGACCAATAAAACTAACAAAACCAATGAAACTAATAACCAATAAAACTCCATACTTGATAGCTCCAGTAGTAGATTTTGATCAGAGATTTCGGTCTTATTCTTTAGATGTGGGGGTGATAGGAGAAATCTACCTCAAATGATTCTCTAAAGAGGAAGGGCAGTATATCTGTGACCTTATCTGCAAATATTATTTCTACATCAATAGATGTGTCGCTTACTAACTTTTCTATATCCGGTTTATTTTTTTCTGGGAGGATTATATAGGATATACCAGCTCGAATCCCGGCAAGTATCTTTTCCTTTATACCGCCTACTGGTAATACTTTTCCAGACAGGGTTGCCTCTCCAGTGATAGCAACATCTTTCCTTACAGGCACACCTTTTAATAGAGAGATCAGGGCGGAAAGCATGGCCAGACCGGCAGACGGCCCATCTTTTGAGATTGCCCCTGCAGGGACATGTATATGAATATCTATCTTAGAGAAGTCAATGTTATTGATCCCAAGTTCTAAGGTGTGGCTTTTTATGAAGCCTAAGGCTATTTTTGCGGATTCTTGCATGATGTTACCCATATTCCCCGTAAGCTCTAATTTACCGCTACCTGCTACAGATGTTGTCTCTATTATCAATATATCCCCACCTGCAGGTGTCCAGGCAAGACCTGTAGCTATTCCCACGCCATCTTGATCCATTGCAGATTGCCTGTATCTTGGTGCAGGCCCCAGGTATTCATGGACAACATCTTTATTTATAACATCAGGGAGATCTTGAGATGCAGCCTTTTTTCTTGCAAGCTTTCTATATATTGCCTCTATCTTTCTTTCTAACCCCCTTACCCCAGCCTCCATGGTATAATTGGTAATCAATAGATCTATAGCATCATCTTCAAATTGCGGGGTGGTGGGGGAGAGTCCTGCAGCAGTTGCCTTTTTGGACACAAGGTAAAGACTTGCAATATTCATCTTTTCTTTATCAGTATAGCCAGGTATTTCGATAACCTCCATTCTGTCAAGTAAGGTTGGTAGTATGGTCTCTGTAGTATTGGCAGTACCGATAAACATTACATTTGAAAGATCAAAAGGAATTTCTAAGTAATTATCTTTGAACGAGAAATTCTGTTCGGGATCTAATACCTCTAATAGGGCTGATGCAGGATCTCCCCTGAAATCCTTTCCAAGTTTATCTATTTCATCCAGTATGAATACTGGATTTTTTGTTCTGCTCCGCTGAATCTCTTTTATTATCCTTCCAGGCATGGCCCCAATGTATGTACGTCTGTGGCCCCGTATCTCTGCTTCGTCCCTGATACCTCCTAAGGACACTCGAATATAATGTCGAGAGGTGGCTGATGCTATGCTCTTTCCCAAAGAGGTCTTTCCAACTCCCGGGGGACCACAGAAGCATAAAATCGATCCCTTTGAGGCCGGGTTTAATTTTTTTACCGCCAAAAACTCAAGTATTCTATCCTTTACATCCTTTAGGTCAAAATGGTCTTTATCCAGTATCTTTTGGGCCTTTTCTATATCTAGATCATCTTGAGTAGATGCCTCCCAGGGCAAGTCCAGCACAAACTCTATATAGCTTCTACTCACAGAATATTCAGGCGAGGACGGATGCATGTATTTTAACTTATCTATTTCTTTATGGAGGATTATCCATGCTTCTTCTGACAGTGGTGTGTGCTCTATCCTTTCCTCTAAATCTTTAATGTCTTCCATAAGGGGATTCATATTTCCTTTAACAGACAGTTGCCCGCGTTGTTGTCTTTGGGTTTGTCTGTTCAGGTATCCAAATATGAGTTTTATTCTTGCAATGCTGTCAGGTGTATTTAGCAATTTAAGCCTTTCTGAGTACCCGAGATTTAAGCTTTGTGCCACTGCATCTGCGAACTGGCCCGGGTGTTTTATTCTTGTGGCATTGGTTGCCCCTGGAAGTATAAGCCTTATAAG
>CAZVAH010000360.1:0-2084 GCA_964625035.1 uncultured Bacteriovoracaceae bacterium
AATTAGAGAAGGGCTTGAGATAAAGACAGATACCTCTTTGGTAAAACGCATACGGAAAGGGATTATAGAACTGCTTCTCGCACGTGTACCAGACTCTGATGTGATAAAAGAACTTGCAGCTAAGGATGGGATTGATGAGCCGCGTTTTGTTAAGGAAGGGGGAAAAGATTATAGTCCGCCATTGGCGAATAAGTGTATTGCATGCGGGCTTTGCATGCAGGTGTGTGAAGAGGTGGTGGGAGTCTCTGCCATAGCTATGTTAAATCGGGGGCCTGATAAGACCCCAGGTACACCCTATAAAAAACCAAGTGAGGTATGTATTGGATGCGGGGCATGTGCCTATGCATGCCCAACAAGTGCCATATTTATAAAGGATGATGCGGAAACAAGGGAAATATGGGATAGGCAGTTTAAGATGCATCCATGCAGTGTGTGCGGCAAGCCCTACATACCTGAAGCCCAGATCGATTGGATAGTAAAGACTACAGGCAAGGACAGGGTATTTTTTGATAAATGTCCTGATTGCAGGTAGTCATTCTTTAAGATGGCCCATTCAAAGAAGAGCAAAAAGAGGCTTATCTGTTATGCATCAGGTGCCATGCGCGGTGTATACTATGCGGGGGTGATGAAGGCACTTGATGAAGAAGGGATCCAATTTTCCGATATAGCAGGGATAAGCGTGGGTTCTACTGCGGCTGCATGGCATGTTGCAGGACAGGCTCAAGAGGTACTTGAAGCATGGGAGGCCTTAGCTAAATACCGTCTTTCCTATCACCCGTTTTTAAATAAAAATAAGGCAAAAAATCTCGATTGGCTAATCCATAATGTTTCTCTTCCGTTTCTGGATATAAAGGGATTGAAAAGATCTGGGATACAACTCCATGTGGCAACTTCACAGGTATTGCCCCCTTCAAGATGGAGCAAGAAAGAGAAATTTGTCAGGAGATTCTTTCGGTTTAAAGGTGATTTTTCTAATGACAGGTTGATTATGGCTATCAGAGCCAGCTGTTATGTGCCTTTTATAAATGGTATATTCTCAACGATTAAGATTGATGGGAACAGGTATTTGGATGGAGGTTTGACAGGCAGGATCCCTATAGATTGTGCAGATCTTGAATCATTTGATGAGGTATGGATAGTGGTTGCATCTCCTAATGGGATAAAGAGCTTGATAAGATTGATTTTAATTTCTATCGCAGACCTAAATTTATAACAATAACCCCAGGCTCTCCTGTACCTGTAGGAAGGTCAGAGCTTGATATAGATAAATTTCATGCCACTGCTGAACTGGGGGTTTATGATACCAAAGAGGCGATTAGAGGCAGTCGATAGTCGGGGGAAAACCCTTTATTTTAATCTATATATGAACTTTGTATTGCAAAATCTAAAGCGTCATAAATCATATTATAGAGATCGCCTTCAGGTTTTTTATCATTTCTTTTATCGCAACCTGCCAGAGCAAGGTCTAGAACTATTGTGGCTCCCAATACAAGCAAAGGACATTTTCTCATAGAGCATCTTATCGTAATAATTGGCTTTTTCCTTAAATCTTGATGGATAAGCTCAAGAATCTGATGATGCCGGATACCCATTGTTAGTTGTGGGTAGTTTATTGTATTCCATTTTTAAGTACTTATGCGCCAGCTCACAGGGCCTGATCCTTGTGCTATAAAATAGTGAATTCGTGGGTCAACCATGATAAAAGAGAAAACAAAAATTGAAGGAAGGTAGTTGATAGATGGATCAAGAAATAAGGGATGCTATTTTCAAAAAGATAGAAGAGGAGCCATTTGCTCAAAGATTTGGCATAAAGCTTACTGAACTGGACAAGGGCTATGCAAAGGTTCAGATGGATTTAACACATTATATGGAAAACATATTCGGGATGGCTCATGGAGGGGCTATATTTGCGCTTATAGACGAGGCATTTGAGGTGGCCTCCAATTCTCACGGCACAGTTGCTCTGGCCCTTAATATGAGCTTGTCCTACATAACCCCCCCTGCCTCAGGTAGCAGGCTTACTGCAGAGGCCAGGGAGTTAAGCCTTACAAAAAGAACAGCAAATTACGATATAAGGGTATATG
>CAZVAH010000361.1:0-2070 GCA_964625035.1 uncultured Bacteriovoracaceae bacterium
AAAGCATGAAAATGGCAATGTAGGGCATATTCCCCTTAAGCGGGCCGATGAGGCTTACCAATACGTTGTAGGGCATATTTCCCTTAAGCGGGCCGATAAGGGCATCGGCCCCTACTGGCCCCTGATCCCTGACCCCTGTTTTCACACAAAGAATTCCTGCATCCTCTCTATGAGAGGGGGCAGGGACGATTTATTGATAGCAGATATGACCACGCCTTTGTACCTTTCAGATAGGCCTTCTGTAATAGATGGATCGCATTGGTCTGCCTTATTAAACACCTTCATTCTTGGTTTTGTCTCTAGATGAAGATCTCTTAGTATGCCTTCTACGGCCTGTATTTTATCCTTGATATCAGGGTCTGTGAGATCAATGACTTCTAGTAGGAGATCGGCCTCTGCAAGTTCTTCCAGTGTAGCCATGAAAGCAGCTTTAAGTTCATTTGGCAGCTCTTTTAAGAAACCTACGGTGTCAGTAATAACAACATTTATATCTTTGGGAAATCTGAGCCGCTTGCTGGAGGGATCAAGAGTAGCAAACGGTATATCTGCCACAAGTACATTACTCTTGGTAAGGGCATTTAAAAGTGTCGATTTTCCTGAATTGGTATAACCTATTATGGATATTATGGGTGTGGAGTCTTTATTCCTTCTCTGTCTTGTGAGCCTACGTTTTTTACTTATGCGAGATATTTCGTGCTCTAGCCGGGATATGCGTTCTTTAGCCCGCCTCCTGTCTATCTCTAGTTTTGTCTCGCCAGGGCCTCTGGTACCGATACCACCTGCAAGCCGACTCAGCGCCGGGTTGGCCCCTACAAGCCTTGGCATATTATATCTTAGCTGAGCGAGCTCAACCTGAATCTTTCCTTCCCTGGTCTTTGCCCTTTGGGCAAAGATATCTAAGATAAGCTGGGTACGATCTATAACCCGAAGGTCTGTAAAGTCAGAAACAGCTCTCGCCTGTGACGGGGACAGCTCATGATTAAATATGAGTAGATTTGCATCCATGGACAAGGCATCTATTACAATTTTGGACAACTTTCCTTTACCGACCACAAACTTTGGATCTGGTTTAGGTCTTTTTTGTATTACAGTATCCAAGACCCTTATCTTGGCAGATTTTGCAAGATTCTTAAATTCAGCAAGTCTCATCTCAGGCTCTTCTGACAACTCGGACGATATGGCCACCAGTATTGCCCTGTCTTTATCAATATCCACCCTTTGAGAGGAATAGGATCTGGTTATCTTCTCTTCTAAATCTTTTATAAAATTGTCAAAAGGGATTGTTATACGATAGGTAGGCTCTGGTTCTAATAATTGCCATACTTTTGAAAGAGAATCTCTGGGGACAAGGTGGGCCCCATATGCAAGTAGTGGATCCCCGGTATTTGATACTGTGATTGCATAGATCAAATCAAGTCGCAACATGGCCAGATCAGTGAGATCCTCATTGGAAAGCCCTTCATTATTTAGATGTGTATGTATAAGTCTTAATCCTTGAAGTCTTCCCGGATGAGTGCGGCCCCTATTGAACTTAGGGATCTCTACTCTGGTTGCATTCCCTGCTATTACGTATTCAACAGCTCCGCCTCGGTTTATGAGTAAGGCTATCTGTATGCCCACCTGCCTGGAGAGCCTTGCCATCTCCGTACAGAGTTCATGGGTAACTACATTATTAGATGGGATCTTTCTTCTGTAAAGCCTTTCAAGGGCTTTTATCTCAGAGGCTTTAAACCTTTTTGCGTTGCCGTAGACCCTCTGTATATCATTTCCCCCTTTAGGTCTTTTCTAACATAGAAGCGTCTAGAATTACCTTTGCCCTGTTATTTACCATCTCTATAAGGATAGAAACCCTGCCTTCATCTGAATCCCATGTCGCGAATATTCCGTAGATATCTTTCATGGGTCCAGATTTTACCCTTACAATATCGCCAGATTTAAAATCCACTGGCTTTTTTATGACCCCTGATCCGTCCTCCATAGTCTTTAAGCTATCTATGAATTCGTCTTCTATGGGTGTTGGGGTGTGGTTGTCTAGTAACAATCGTTTTATCCCTCTGCCCCATCTTATCT
>CAZVAH010000362.1:0-1206 GCA_964625035.1 uncultured Bacteriovoracaceae bacterium
TATCAGATCTGCATAGTGAGTATTAATAAATTTCCTTTTAACCTTCATGGTGGGTGTTACCTCGCCGTCCTCGGTATAGAGTTTCTTATCAAGGATCCTGAATTTTCTGATGTTTTCCACCCTGGCAACCTGCTTGTTTACCTTGTTAACCTCCTCCTGGATAAGATTTATCACCTCTTCTGTCTTGGTAAGGGTGGCAAATGTGGTAAACTGGACCTTTTGATCCTGGGCATACTTCACCACATTTTCTTCGTCGATCACTATTATGGCTGAAATATATTTTCTTCTATCTCCAATAACAACAGCATCATTGATATAGGGGGAGAATTTTAGCAGATTTTCGATATATTGAGGGGCAATGTTCTTGCCTCCAGCAGTAATAATCAGGTCTTTTAGCCTGTCAGTTATCTTTAGGTATCCTTCCTCATCAATCTCCCCGACATCTCCTGTATGAAGCCAGCCGTCAATAAGGGCTTCTTTGGTATGTTCTTCGTCTTTATAATAGCCCTTGAAGATTCCTTTATGTCTGACGATGATCTCTCCGCGCTCTCCAATCTTTACATCAGATTCTGGCAGGGCCTTGCCAACTGTGCCTAACTTAAAGTTGTACTCATCAGACATGTGGGTTATCCCGGATGTCTCAGTCAAGCCATATCCCTCACGGATTGGTATTCCAATACTCTGGAAATACTTTAAGATTTCATGAGAGATCGGGGCGGCACCAGAAAAGCCCAGGCGGGCCCTATCAAAACCGAGCCTTTCTTTCAGCTTCCAGAAGACAGCAAAGTATGCCAACTTATAACCAATATTTAATAATAATGGGATCTTTCCCTTGGCAAGCTTTAACCTGTTATACCTTGTTCCAATGCTTACTGCCAGTTTGTAGCATGTTCTCTTAAACCATGTGGCATCTGCCATCTTTAGGACTATGCCCGAGTAGTATTTCTCCCATATCCTGGGCACTGCATGAAAGATCGTAGGGGAGACGTCTTTCATATCATTCATTACTGTATCTGTATTTTCCGTAAAGTTTATTGTATGCCCTACGGTAAGATGCATCATTAGATCAAATATCTGTTCATACACGTGGTTAAGAGGGAGGAACGAGATGGATTCATCCTCCCTGGCAGATTTTGTTATCTTGGCAGCCTGTTTGCCAACCCAAAGATAACCTTCATGGGAGAGCATGGCCCCTTTGGGAGGGCC
>CAZVAH010000362.1:1216-2063 GCA_964625035.1 uncultured Bacteriovoracaceae bacterium
GAATAGTGGACGTGCTTCACACCTTTGGGCTGGCCTGTTGTCCCGGATGTGTAGAGTATCCCTGCTATATCCTCTGGCTTGCCATTCCTGACCAGGGTATCAAAAAGATCAGGGGTTTCATTATATATCTTCTTGCCGAGGCTAATAAGCTCATCAAAGCTCATGACCATTGGATCTTTAAAATCCCTGAGGCCTTCCATATCCCATACGATGATCTTTCTTAGTTTGGGGGTTTTTTCTCTAAAGACCAGGGCCTTGTCTAGCTGTTCTTCATCTTCACAGATATATATAACTGAATCTGAATGTCCAACCACGTATTCGCATTCTTTAACAGGATTGGTAGTATAGACACCCACAAATGTTGCGCCTACGGACATTACCCCAAGTGCCGAGTATAACCACTCTGGTTTATTTTCACCAATGATGGAGACATGTTCACCCCTTTTTGTGCCAAGGGCATTCAGGCCAAGTGTTACATACCTTACATTTTCTAAATATTGAGCCCAGGTAATATCATGCCAGATACCAAAGTCTTTCATCCTCAGTGCAATCCTTTCGGGCTGCTTTTCGGTTGTGTTGATCAGGGCCTTAGGCAGAGTATCTGCTTCCATAGTGTTCCTCCAGTCTTATCTTTTACCGAAATCTGACTTTTCTTCTGTATCTTTTATACCCCTTAACCGAGGTCTCTGTTGGGATGCCTAAGTAAAATTCTTTTACATCCTCATCCTCACGTAGGACCTCTGGTTTGTCAGCGCGTACAATCCTTCCGTTTTCCATCAGAAAGGCATAATTGGCATATTTTAAAGCCATGCTTACATTTTGTTCAACAAGGAATATGGTTACTCCC
>CAZVAH010000363.1:0-2056 GCA_964625035.1 uncultured Bacteriovoracaceae bacterium
GCATCACTCTTCAACTGCGGAATAACACACTTAAAATCTATCTCAGCGCATCCTGAATCTTTAGGTACGAATAATAACCCTGGATACCAAGCCACTTTAAAGGTTCGGGTGGAAACCACGGGAGACAATAGTTTAAGAAAGGAGTCCATTCCCATTTTTTTCCTTCGCCAGCATAGAGATCAGAGATTATCTTGCCAAACAAGGTTGCAAGATTGACCCCATGCCCGCAGTAGGCAAGGCCATAATAGATATTTTTATGCCTTCCCATAACTCCTACTGATTGCGAGAAATCTAGGGTGAAACCCATGACCCCACTCCAGATATGATCGAATTTGATCCCGGAAAGTTTTGGATAAATCCTCACAAGCTCTTTTAATAGAAAATCATATACTGTCCTTAAATCACCCCGATAAACTATCCCGTTGTTGAAAAAGTAATCGATACGGCCTGCCCCGATAAGTATCCTGTTATCCTCGCTGATACCAAGGTGGTAGAGAACCACATTGGAATCAAAGAAGCCCATCTTGTTTTTCCATCCAATATCAGCAAACACAGAATCCTCAAGAGGCGGCGTTGCCGCAACCTGGGTATGCACTGGAAAGACCTTGTTATTGAAATATCCAAGCTTTGAGGTGTATCCATTGGTGGCAAGCACCAAGGATCGCGCATTGACTTGATGCCTTGCCTCTCCCACGGTAAGACGAATAACCTCTCCTTCATCCACTTCAAGCACAGGGCTGTCCTCATAGATATGAGCACCTGAACCTTCTGCCGCCTTTTTCAGTGCATGCACCAGTTTCATGGGGGAAACATCGCCGCTGTGCGGTTCATACAAAGATCCGAAGTATACATCAGATCCTATCTCTTGTCTGGTGCGCTCTCTATCCCAAAACTCCATGGGCATGCCCAGGGATTGTGCCTGTTCGCAGTATTTCTTAAATCCTTCTACCTGATCCTCTTTTACTATTACCTCAAGAGCACCATTGAGCTTAAAGTCACAATCAATATTCTGGGCTTTTGCAAGGCTTGCCACTTCTCGTATATTCTCCGATGTAACGTCATAGAGCTGTTTGTGCTTTTTTGGATCTAAGTTTATGTGCATGAACTCATTGCTGGTCTGTGTAAGTATCATCCCGCCATTCCTGCCTGATGCGCCATGGCCTACACCTCTTGCTTCAAACAGGGCAATGGTCTTTTCTGGAAAACGCCTTGCCAAATGATATGCAGAAGAAAGACCGGTATATCCGCCTCCAATAATGGCTACATCAACATCAATATTCTCTTTTAAAGGAGGATTTTTGGGTGGCTGCTCAAGCGCACACAGGCTTGTGTTATCATCAAACTCCATCTTCTCTTTTACAACGAGTGGCGTTACGATCTCAGCTCCTGCAGTTGCTGCAGCTACTCCCCCAACAGCTATTCCACAACCTTTTAAAAAATTTCGCCTAGATATCTTTTGACTCATTGTCTACCTCCTTATACATAACACATAACAGTTTAGTTTTTCCAAAATCCTAGTTTATACTATATCACTCCCCCCCGCACTGCCAAGCGTTTTTTGCGAGACTTTTCGAGAATTTCATCAAAATTGGTAAAAAGTCAGTGAATTTGGGAAAAAGGGGGGGGGAAGGGGTCCGGTCTACGTTTGACTTATGTCGTTGGTTCTAATGTATAAAGATAATAAAGATATAATAAGCTCAACCGAGTTCGCCTAACCCGTCACTCCATTTGACCTCGAATCCGCTACACTCCATCAAGGCAGGTGATTCCTATCGCTAGACTTAAAAATCCATATATCTTGCCAAGATGCTTATCAGTAAGGTTGTTTCCCTTCCTTAAAGATTTCTACTCGATATCATAATATTTGGAGAGTAGTAACTCCAAAGTTTTGTAAACCAAATAGGAGGTGTTTCATGAAAGTTTTACAAGGTATCAATTGTTGGATGGAGTATCATAAAGTGCATTCTAAACAAAATACCATCAGAGCTTATCAGGTTATTTTATTAAAATTTAGCCACCAGTTTGATGGTAGAGAATTGAGATCCCTATCTTCAGA
>CAZVAH010000364.1:0-2053 GCA_964625035.1 uncultured Bacteriovoracaceae bacterium
GATTAATGATGCATAGCTATCAGCTTTCAACATTCAGCTATCAGTAAGACAAAAAACATAACATGCTTTTGCTGAAAGCTGAAGGCCGAGCGCTTCTTTTAATGATACAAACCCTGTTTTATCTTTTCTGCCTGTGAGTGTACATAAGACTTAAAATCCTGGCCTGAACGTAAAATCCTTCTCATCTCTGAGCGCCTTGTCCACCTGCTATGAAGCCAGAACCATTGATCAGGATACATCTTCACGACAGATTCCACCCATGACTGCATATAATCACTCAACCTCTGGATGGCCTCTTTTCCTTTACCGAAATCTCTAGTATCTACAATGTCCCCAAAACAGATCCTGTAGTAATTAGAGTGCTTTATTGCATACACAGGGACAATAATAGCATCCCCTTTCAAGGCAAGAAAGGCTGGCGCAGGATTTGTAGGCGCAGGCATGCCAAATATTTCACATAGAATTTTGTCCCCACGCCTTCCTCTCTGATCTACTACCATGCCAATGTTTCTACCTTTCTTAAGCTCTCTGATCAACATCAAGGCCTTACCTTTAGGGGGTAAGATAGTTGCACCTGACCTAGACCTTATACTATCTATAATAGACTCCAGCTTTGGATCACCTCTTATGTCTGCCATAACACAAAACTCTATGCCCATAAGCCTTGAGATATGGGTCAATATCTCCCAATTACCGATGTGCCCTGTAATAAGCATTACCCCTCTTTTTGATGCAAGCGCTGCCTCGATATTTTCTCTGCCTTCTATAGATACCCTCTTTTTTATCTCCTTGGTGGTCATATATGCAAATTTGATAGTATCAACAGCAATATCACCATGGTTCATAAAGACCTTTATTGTATATATCTTACGATAGGAATCCTTTAGGGCATACCTCATCTGTAAATCCGCTATCTTCCTATGGAGAGGATCTAAGGCCCATGCAAGGGCCGCCAATATTCTCCCAATAATAATGGCGGGCTTGTAGGGCAACATTCTTATTGACCAAATCAAGCCTAACACAATAAGGTATCTTACATTTCTTAAGGCCTCTGTAATAACTTCCCCCTATGTAACTTCCTGGATTTAATCCGCGTCAGAAGGGTCAACATCATTTAATATCCACTGTACTGCATCCATTAGATCTTTAGCTATATATTCAGCAATGTTTTTCCCTAAGTGGTCACCACCTCTTTCTATAACAATCCCTTTCCCCCCTACCCTGTGGATGGTTTCTACGTCAATCAAGCTGTCTCCAACCATATAGCACTTACTAAGATCAATCTCGAAATCGCCCGCCGCCTTGTATAGCATACCGGGGGCTGGTTTGCGACAGTCACATTCGCGCCTGTATGCCTTAACTTTACCTTCTGGGTGATGTGGGCAGTAGTATATCCTATCTATAGTTGCCCCATAACTAGCGAGCATAGATAAAAGCCTGGTATGAATTTGTGCCAACCTTGCCTCATCAAAATATCCCCTTGCAATCCCTGACTGATTGGAGATGATAATTACAGGGATTCCTTTGTCATTTAATTGTTTAATGGCCTCCGGCACACCCGGCAATATTTCTATTCCGTCAGGATTTTTTAAATATACCTTATCTTTTATAACAGTATCATCTCTATCTAGAAATACGCCTATCTTTAACAAGAGCCTTCACCCCTTCTAAAATCTTATCCATATCTGAGATAACCATCTTTCCTTTAAGTGCATACCATTTGCTATCTAATAGACTTAAATCAAGCTTTATCATATCTTTTTCAGTGGTTATAATCAGATCCTTATGTCCTGCTGCATCTTTGATCATTTTTACATCTTTTAATGTGTAATTATGGTGGTCTTTAAACCTTAGAGGTTTAACCTTTGCACCAAATCCTTCTACCGCCTGAAAAAAGAAATCAGGCCTTGCTATACCACAAAACGCAAGCACATCTTTGCCTTGAAGATACGATGCGCCTCTGTTTGTTCCATCTATTCCTATGAGGCTATCAGGTATGAAAGAGGCGTTTGCTTCTTGAGAACCTCCAGACCTTGTGTATATCACGAGATCT
>CAZVAH010000365.1:0-2042 GCA_964625035.1 uncultured Bacteriovoracaceae bacterium
ATATAATAGGGTTGCTGCTTTGGTCAAGCAGGTCTATGTAATTGTCCTGCAATGTAAGGATCTCTACGCTGTCTATCTCTTTGATTTCTACTCTATCCATAATTACTTCCTTTTATTTTGGTAAAACACCTTTTCCTAATACTCAGCTATTTCGTCACAGATATAGGCAGAAGGTCCGCTCAAGAACCCTACCATCCCCGAAAACTGATCCCTGCCCCTGTTTTTATATAAACCATCACGACCTTTTTGGCCACAACCCCTTTGCTGTTTGCTAGTCACTTTTTCATATAATACTTGATCTTTCGATTTAAATCAGTATAAAGCGAAAAGTCGCTTTTGACGAGGAGGAACATATATGGACTTTAAGGTAGCTATACAGGAATTATTAAGTAAACATCAGTGTTTTTATAACAACATAGATAGATCTGCGCTTATAGAGGCGTGTATACATAACAGAGAGGCCATTGTGAGTGCGGGTGGGGCGCTGGCCACATGGACACCTGTTGAGTCGACCGGCAGAAGCCCCAAGGACACAGTGTACGTGCGAAGGCCTGAGAGTGAATCAAATATAGACTGGGATTCCCCAAACAATATACCGATTGAGCATGAAACCTTTGATATGCTTTTTGAGGATGCTGTAAAGACCTTGTCTGCCAAGGAAAAGATATATGTGACAGATCGTGTATTAGGTGCTGATTCAACATATGCACTGCCTGTAAAGTGTATTACAGATAAGGCCCTGGCTGCCCTGTTTACTGATAACATGTTCAGGCCCATACCTGAAGACATAAAGGAAAGCATATTTTATAACAGAGGCTTTGTGATATTGGTACTGCCCTATGACAAACTTGATCCAGACAGATATAAGGGCAGGCTAAGGGTAGATCCGGATACAGGGGAAACCTCCACCATGGCGATAGCTATGGATTTCGACAGAATGACAGGGATTGTATACGGCTCTGCATATGGTGGTAGCGTAAAGAAACTTATGTTTACTGTAATGAATTATATACTGCCGGCAGAGGGGATACTGCCGTTGCATGCATCTGCAAATGAAGGAAAAAACAAAGATGTTGCCATGTTTTTGGGGCTTTCCGGTACGGGAAAGACTACGTTGTCCGCAGATGCCTCACGGGCCCTCTTGGGTGATGATGAGCATGGCTGGGGGCCAAACGGAATAGCAAACTTTGAGTATGGGTGTTATGCAAAGCTGATCAACCTTGATCCTGAAAAGGAGCCTGAGATATACAATGCAGTTACACATAAGGCTGATTATCATGATCATGGCGCAATTGTAGAAAATGCCATGATGTATCCAGATGGCAAGTTTGATTTTTATGACAACAGGTTTACTGAAAATTCAAGGGTTTCCTACCGACTCACATTTCTAAGAAATACAAAGCCTTCTTCAAGGGCAGGCCATCCTGATACCATTATATTTTTAACTGCTGATGCAAATGGTGTTCTTCCACCTATTGCACGGCTTACCCCTGAGCAGGCCATGCTGTGGTTTCTCATGGGGTATACAAGCAAGCTTGCAGGGACAGAAACAGGGATAGTTGATCCAGTTTCAACGTTTTCCAGGTTTTTCGGAGAGCCATTTATGCCAAGAAACCCGGATGTGTATGCGACAATGCTGGGTGAGAGCATGAAGAAGTATAGCACCAAGGTCTATTTAGTAAATACAGGCTGGAGCGGGGGGCCATATGGAGTGGGGTCTCGTATGGATATAAACCTTACCAGGGCATTGTTAAACGCAGCTCTTAACGGAGACCTCTCCTCGGTTGAATTCAAAAATGACCCTATCTTCCATGTGCTTGTGCCTACCCAGTGTCCGAATATCCCCTCCCAGGATATACTCTTTCCGAAAAACACATGGGAAGACAAAAATGCCTATGATGAACGCGCAAAAAAACTGGCAGCCCAGTTCAGTGCACATTTTGACAAGGCATATGGAAATAAAGGCATCGACAAGGTAGTGGGAGCACAGTGTCCTGGAAAGTAAGACTATACGTAATCACTCAATAGCTGGGGGATTATAA
>CAZVAH010000366.1:0-2016 GCA_964625035.1 uncultured Bacteriovoracaceae bacterium
AGTTTTATGAGAAATTTTTGGGCTAAGTTAATCTTATTGGCAATAGTTGCCTTCGCGTTTACTCTGCCTGCATGGGCAGCTGCCAACCTGACGATCACCGGCGACTATGAAGTGCAGGGTAAATACTGGGAAAACCAGACATTTCTGGGGTCTGATCCTGCAGACAAAACCGTCAGCTACGGCTTTTACGAGCAGGAACTGAACCTGTATCCCAAACTCTCGCTCGGTGCTACATTTGTAGAGATGAAGCTGGCAACACATGACGTAACCTGGGGAAAAGATTATCATGCTTATCCTTATCCAACTGGAAGTACTGAGACAGCTGAGGACGATTTTAACCTCGCTGTTGAAAGGTGCTATCTTCAGCACGCCTTTTCAAAGACCCTCTACATCAAGGCAGGCCTGATGGACGACGGCGCATGGTCAACCCCGCTCGGTAATGACAATGAAGGTTCCTACAAGGTGATGGAAGGCCACATGTGGAAATACGGTTTCATCTGAGGTCAGATCAACAAATATAAGGAAATAGGTGATGCAACTACAGATGATCTAGACAAGGACGACCGTGATGGCTATATTGCCTACGCCATTACAAAGCTAGGAGGCATCTCAATTGAGCCCTTGATCGGCTACGTTATCTATAGCGATTATCCTGCAGCCATACACCCAGCTATTCTTGACGGGAAGGACTCCGATGGCCTGAAGGTAATGGTCGCCTACTGTGGTTTCAGGGGTGAGGTTGCAGGACTAGGGTTTGAGGCAGAGGTCGATTATAAGGATCACAAATGTGATTGGGAAGATGCTGCAACTGTTCCCATAGGTCACCCGAAGGCACCTGACGATTTCGCCCTCTATGGTTTTTATCTGAATGCTTGGAAGCAGCTCGATATGGCCAAGGTGGGTGCCATCCTAGCATACGGCAGCTATGATGCGGATGCAATGTGGGGAGCCGGTCAAGCTTTTGACTTCGAGGATGACTTTGATTCCACTATCATCCTGGGCGATGATTATTGTCTGGGTGGTAGCGGAGACGACCTTCAGGGCATGTCACTTATCAAGCTCTATGCTAATATAGCAGCCACAGATAAGATCACAGTAAGCCCTTCTGCTGCATACATCATTTCCAACCATGAAAAGAGCACCAAGTATGGCGATACAACTGAAACTCTTGAGGAAGCCACTGCATATGAGTTTGACCTCGAAGGCAGCTACAAGATCACAGACAACTTGAGCTACACCATTGGCGGAGCCTATGCAAAGGTAGACCTTGCAAAAGTAGCCACGTCTGGGGTGATTGACGATCCTGACGAAGCTTACCTGCTCTTCCACAAGCTGAACTTTAACTTCTAGAGATTTCTTTAAGCTGACTTTTAAAAGAAAGCCCGCATGCATATCATGTGGGCTTTCTTTGCCTATAGCAGGCATAGGGCCAGCTCTTAGGATATGTGACCTTTTAGGGCATGGCCATATCTAAGATCAGACCCGCATTATCTATTATATTGTGGGGGCTTTGCATAATATCCATATCGTGCAAAGCCCTTGTTATATAGGAGGTAGCCATGAAAGATGGTAAGGATGCCATATTAGAAAAGGCATATAATGCCGCAATGAACTATGAAAAGAAATGTACAGGCTGTGCTCAGACTACTATTGCCGGGATATTCGATGCCCTGGGTATTGAAAATGATGATGTGTTCAAGAGTGCAAGCTCCCTAGCAGACGGCCTGGGACTCACAGGTGACGGCACATGCGGCTCGCTTGTTGGCGGGGCAATGGTCATAGGCTATCTGTTTGGCAGGGAGAAAAAGGACTTTCCTGACATGTTAAAGCCCATGAAATCATATATACTGGCAAAAAAACTCCATGGCAGGTTTTGTGAAAAATATGGATCATGCAGGTGCTATGACATCCAAAAACACCTCATGGGCAGGACATTCAATCTATATGACCCTAAAGAGTTAAAAGATGCCACAGACCTTGGCATGATGGATCACTGTTCAAAGGTTGTCGGCACTA
>CAZVAH010000367.1:0-2008 GCA_964625035.1 uncultured Bacteriovoracaceae bacterium
ATAGACGTTTTGAAAGACCTTGGAAAGATGCTTAGAAAACCAGCACATCCAAGAGCTCTCTTCCTGGTTATACTTGCTGCATTAATCTTTGGTATCTACTATAATACCCTGGATAATGCCCCAACGAACTGGGATGATCCTGCACTCTTTAGCAGATCCACCATCCACAAGATATCTATTGATAACCTAAAAGAAGTCCTGTCCTTCCATCCAGGCTCTACATACCAACCGATCAGGGACATATCATATATGATAGACTTTAGCCTTTGGACAAATAAGGCCGTCTTTGGAATGCATCTGCACAGCATGCTCCTCTATTATCTAATGATAGTTTTTTGCTGGGTCTTCCTTTTGAAACTGCTACAAGCCTTTGGTATCGAAGAGGAAAAGGCTTTCCTATGGGCAGTATTATCATCTCTCATATTTGCTGTACACCCTGTACATGTGGAGTGTGTGACATGGTTATATGCAAGAAAAGAGCCTCTACTTGGTATCTTTACGTTTTTGAGTCTGATATCGTTTTTAAAGGCAATATCAGGTAGAAAAAGACATTATATCCTCAGCATTGTCTTCCTTATTCTGGGAGCCCTCTCCAAACCCACAGCCCTGATGATCCCTTTAATAATGTTTGGTATTGACCTATGCCTTTATGTAAAAAACAAAGGAACGTCATACTGGAAAAAAAGGCTCCTTATCTATATCCCTCTAGTAATCATTGTAGCCCCCATGATGTTCAGACTCATATCCATGATGTCTGCAATAGGCGGCATAAAACCCTACCATGGCGGCTCATTTGGGACCAATCTGCTGGCTGTATCTCAAATCCTGGCAAGTTATATCAAACTTATCTTATTCACCATCAATTATGCAGCTGACTATCCTATAAGGCTTTATACAGATCCCCACCTATGGCAAGCATGGGTTTTTGTAGTGATAAATATCTTCTTTATTGCCTCTGGTGTATGGGCATTCTTTAAAGGTAGGTATATATATCCCATCTTTGTGGGTTGGTATTATATATTTTTGCTGCCCGTATCACATATCTTTCCTATATCTCAAATACTGACAGATAGGTATGCACTGCTTCCCTCTTTGACCTGGTGTGTATTTATAGCCTATATCCTTAGTAAACTGTGGGATATACGTATAAATGTATGGCGGCTATCACCAGACTTTCCTAGGCTTGTCTCTATTGCTTTGCTATCCATAATTATATGTTCATACAGTGCGATGACTATAAGGCAAAATGACATCTGGCAAAATTCACTTTCACTGTGGGAAGACACCCTGGCAAAATACCCAAATTCAAGTCCTGCCAATGTAAATCTTTCTGTCTTATACATAAAACTGGGTAGATACAAAGAAGCTCAAGAACTTTGCGTAAATGCAATCAACGCTCTACCTTATGATTATCTGGCCATAAGCAATCTGGCACTTGCTCAAATGATGATGGAACAATACGATAACGCCATACACAACTACAAACAGGCGCTAAAACTAAAGCATGATCTCTCCAAGGCAAAGTTGGGGCTGGCTAATGCCTACTGGAAAAAAAGAGACTTTATAAATGTATATCAAGTATACAAAAATATAGCCACCTCTTGTAACATAAACAGAGCAAGATATGGCGCCCTTATCTATTACAGGCTTGGCTTTAGTGCATGGAAATTAAATAAAAAAGGGCAGGCATTAATATATTACAAAAAGGCAAGCGCCCTGCCTTCCTGTCCACCCATAGTCTTAAAAGACCTGGCAGATGCCTACACAAGCATGGGTGAACTGTCTGAGGCGCTAGGATGCTATAAAAGGGTATTAAAGACTGAAACGGACAAAAAACTAAAGAGTTATGCAAAGGCCAGGATAAAGATGCTTTCTCATACACCCTCATACCTGCGTGGCTCTCACAACTAAGAATGAAAATGTGGCATTTTCATACAAATTCTATCCCTACAGGGCATATTTCCCTTAAGCGGGCCGATGAGGGCAAAAGGCCCCTACAAAGCTTTGT
>CAZVAH010000368.1:0-1999 GCA_964625035.1 uncultured Bacteriovoracaceae bacterium
CCATTATTCTCTTTGCATATTTATATGTACTGTTCTTATTTTCTGGCGCTTTATAAAAGTATGCTATATTACAGTTGCTCCTCCGTCTACTATGATTGTTTGTCCTGTTATAAAGCTGGCAGCATCTGAACATAAGAACAGAACAGGGTGAACCACATCGATTGGTTCTGCAATCCGTCCTAGTGGTATTGTCTTTATAATCTGGTCGTAAAGGGCCTTATTTGACCAGAAGGGCTTGCTAAAATCTGTCCTTACCATAGATGGAGCCACTGCATTGACCTGTATATTAAATGGTGCAAGCTCAGAGGCAAGGACCTTGGTGAGCATCTCGATTCCTGCCTTTGCTATCCCATATATCCCCATACCTGGGGCAGCCTTTCTCCCAGCGATGGAGGATATACTTACAACCTTTCCTTTTCTTTGTCCTTTCATGATTTGGCCTGCCCTTCTCGAGCAGATGAAGGTACCCATAAGATTAGTATCAATTATCTTCTGCCACATAGAAAGTTCGGTCTCGATGGTAGATGCAGTCAATAGATTCATCCCCACATTATTGATAAGAACATCTAATCTGCCAAACTTATCGATAGTAGTATCAAAAAGTTTATCTACTTCCTCTTGCCTTGCAATGTGAGCCTTAATGGCTAATACATTATCTCCTGCATCCAGCTTGGCTAAGGCAGCATCAAGGTTTTCCTGCTTTCTGCCGCAAATCGCCACCTTTGCTTTCTGACAGATGAGATTCTTTGCTAATTCTAATCCAATTCCCCTGCTTGCCCCTGTAACCACCACAACCTTTCCTTCAAGATCATACGAATTTCTACTCATTCCCCTTGTCCTCCATTAGTGACCTATTAATCAACAGATTGTTGCCCAAAGTCGTTTTCAAAACAGGGCTATTATTCCTGGCTTCCCTGCTGTTAGAAGACTTAAGCATAAGATCTAACTCATCTATTTCATCAGTCGAAAATAGACTAAAGTAACAAATCATACACACTTGAGCCCCCAGTTGATATAAGGCTTGGGCAACAGCCTGTTTACTATTCACTATTTATTATGTATCTCTGCAAGGGATGAAACAACAACATCTGTGTACTCGGTAAGTACATCCCCTGGAACCACCCCGCAAACTCCTATAGTAAGCCCCACACCTGCATTTTTCCCCATAAGGGCATCTATTATAGTATCTCCTATCATGGCAGAACGGTCTGGACTTATGCCAAGTTGATCACAAATCTTATATATCATATCCGGATCCGGCTTAGCTCTATTCACACTATCAGCCCCTATTATCAGATCTATATACTCAAAAGCTCCAATTGTCTGCATATCGCTGGCAGCATCCTTTGCAATATCATTAGTGGCTATTGCAATTAAAAGGCCTTTTTCCTTCAATTCCTTCAAGAGCTCTATACTACCATCTGCAGGTTTTACGCTTTGTCTCCTTACATCTCCTGTAAAGACCTCTATCCCGGCTTGCCTTACAATGTCTTTTGCCTTATCCCATCTTATCCCCTCACAATAGAGGGAATCGACAAGGAGGGCATCGCATTCTGCAAATGTTCCCATTGCTATTGGACCATATCCGTCTATCTCCGAAGAATCTATGCGTACCCCTAATGCCCTCTCAATCCTCTCTTTCAACTCTTCATGCATCTGCACCCTTTTCCCCAGGGCTATAAAAAGTTCACGTATGATCGCTACCCATGTCTCCTTAAAATCAAGAAGCGTCCCATCCTTATCAAAGATAACCAGATCAATATCATAGACCTTATTAGATATATATATGTTCCCCAAATTACTCACCCCAGAATTTTTTTAAGAGTATTGCCTTCTTACCATAAAACTCCTTAACGCACTATATTTTTCAATGGAAAAATGAGGCTATCTATAATAAAAAGACCCCCATGAGAAATATTGCAATTATATTTACCATATTATTCACTGTTTTTGCATGCAGTGAAGATGAACAGGATACTTGCTTCACAAACAAGAAATT
>CAZVAH010000369.1:0-1993 GCA_964625035.1 uncultured Bacteriovoracaceae bacterium
GCCATACAGGTGGTGGTATATTCGACTCTCCTCTTATATTTCTTATATTTGAGATCACATCTATAATGGTATCCATCTGGACTACCTCTTTTGGGAATGACATCCTAGGGTCTTTTTTAGGGTGGGAAGTAATGGTTATGGACTCCGGTTTTGAGCCTGGCAAGCCTTGCCATATTTCCTCTGTAACAAATGGGATGATCGGATGGAGGAGCTCCAAAAGGGTTTTTAATACAAAGTATAACACCCACTTTGTTGATAAACCCTGGTTTCCGGTAAGCATGGATTTTGATACCTCTATATACCAGTCACAAAACCTGTGCCAGGTAAAGTGATACAATATTTGGGCTGCATCATTAAACCTGTAGCCATCTAGCGCATCCCTTGCATAACCTATGACATCATTGAGTTCTGAGAGTATCCATTTGTCTGCAAGGCAAAAATCCAGTGTGTCAAAGGGGATGTCATCCGGGTCTAACCCCTCTATATTGCTAAGGACAAACCTGGATGCATTCCAAATCTTATTGATAAAAAATCTGTATCCCTGGATACGTTTGTCACTGAGCTTTATATCTCTTCCCATAGCGGCAAAGGAGGTAAGTGCAAATCGAAATGCATCTGCTCCATACTTATCAATCTCTACCAGAGGATCTACGATATTACCCTTAGATTTACTCATCTTTTGACCTTCTTCATCACGTACCAGGGCATGGAGATACACCTCTTTAAACGGGACATCATCCATGAACATAAGGCCCATCATCATCATCCTGGCTACCCAGAAGAATAAGATGTCAAATCCGGTGATGAGAACATCTGTTGGATAAAATTTTCTCAAGATTGGAGTATCATCAGGCCAACCCATGGTGGAAAAGGGCCACAGTGCAGATGAGAACCAGGTGTCCAACACGTCTGGGTCCTGATAAATGTCACTTGAACCACAGGAACCACATTTTATAGGGGTTTCTTCGCTGACAGTTACCTCCCCGCACTGATTACATAACCATGCCGGTATCCTGTGGCCCCACCATATCTGGCGGGAGATGCACCAATCTCTTATATTATACATCCACTCAAAATACACCTTTTCCCACTGCGCAGGGAATATCTTTGTATGACCGCCTTCAACTGCCTCGATGGCCTTTTTTGCGAGTGGTTCTGCCTTCACAAACCACTGCTTGGATAGATATGGTTCTATCACTGTCTTGCACCGGTAGCATTTGCCCACAGGCACCTTGTAAGGGGTCTTTTTAATCAAATATCCCCTTTCTTCAAGGTCTTCCTCTAATCTTTTCCTGCATTCAAATCTGCCAAGGCCTTCATATTCTCCAGCGTTGTCATTCATTGAACCAGAATCACCAATGACTGTGATTACATCAAGGTCGTGTCTAAGGCCCAGTTCAAAATCATTGAGGTCATGCGCAGGCGTAATCTTTACAGCACCTGTTCCAAATTCAGGAGATACCATTAGATCAGCAATCACAGGGATCTTTCTGTCCATGATGGGAAGTATAACCTCTTTGCCTACTACAGAGGTATATCTCTCATCAGATGGGTGTACAGCCACCGCGGTATCCCCCAGCATGGTCTCTGGCCTGGTAGTTGCAACTACAATCTCGCCAGCCCCATTTGCAAAGGGATACCTTATATACCAGAGAAAACCGTTTTCTTCTTCGTGTTCCACCTCTAAGTCTGATAGTGCGCTGTGACATCTGGGGCACCAGTTCACTATATAATTACTTTGATATATGGCCCCTTCATTATAGAGGTTCACGAAGACCTTCCTTGCTGCCCTTGACAAACCATCATACATGGCAAACCTTAGCCTATCCCAGTCGCACGATGCCCCCAGGCGTTTTAACTGGCTTATAATCAGTCCACCATGTTTCTGGCGCCACTTCCATACCTTATCTATAAAGGCGTTTCTTCCAAGGTCATCTCTGGATATGCCCTTTTCTGCCAGATGCTTTTCAACCACGTTTTGCGTGGCAATCCC
>CAZVAH010000370.1:0-1963 GCA_964625035.1 uncultured Bacteriovoracaceae bacterium
TGTGGCAGGTATGAGGTGGAAGCATCTAAGCCTTATGGTGCTAGCTGGTGTGCCTGTTGGATTTTTATTGTTGCTCAGGGCACCTTACAGAAGGAATAGGCTCATAGCCTTTGTCGACCCATGGGAACATATGCAGGATATAGGTTTTCAGATAATACAGTCAATGGTCGCCTTTGCCAAGGGAGGAATATTTGGTACAGGTCTTGGCGAAGGCACTCAAAAACTTTTCTTTTTACCCGCCCCTCATACAGACTTTATACTTTCAGTAGTGGGAGAGGAAATTGGCCTTTTCGGGGTACTATTTGTAATTGTCTTATTTGGCATATGGATATGGAGAGCCTTTTCTATAGCGCTGGCTACAAATGATTCCTTTGGGTTTTATCTGGTCATTGCAGCTGGCAGTCTTATAGGTCTTCAGGTGGTTATTAATGCGGCTATGAGTATGTCACTAATGCCTACTATTGGACTGGGACTGCCGTTTATTAGTTATGGTGGGTCATCCATGATTACAACCATGGTCGCTTCTGGTATTATTCTGTCAGTCTCTAAGAGGGCACGCCTATGAGGGTAATTATTACAGCAGGAGGTACAGGCGGTCATATTATACCAGCTATATCTATTGCAGATGCTATAGTAAAAAAGGCACCTGATGCAGATATCCTGTTTGTAGGGACAGACAGGGGCATGGAGAAGGACAGAGCAGAAGGTAGCGGATATAAATTTATGGCTATTAAGTCAACAGGTATAAAGGATAAAGATAAAAGACAGATCTTTTCTGCCCTTCCTCTCAATATAAGGGCCTTTTACAAGGCTATTAGGATTTTACGTGGATTCAGGCCTGATTGGGTTATAGGCACAGGAGGCTATGTAACAGGTATGGTTATCTTGGCTGCTCGTTTAATAGGGGCAAGGTGTGCCATCCAGGAGCAGAATGCCCTGCCCGGGCTCACGAACAGGATTTTGGGCAAAATCTCCCACAAGATATTCTTGGCATTCCCGGATATAAGAGGTTCCTTCCCTATGAAAAGGACTATTATAACGGGAAACCCCATAAGAGAAAGCATCTTAAATCTTGATGTTAAATGGCAAGATAGGGATAGTATTTTAATCATGGGTGGAAGCCTTGGGGCTAGAAGTATAAATACCGCAGCAGTTGAAGCAATAAAGATCTGTAAGACAAAGTGTATGGAATTTGGTGTAGTTCACTTGAGTGGGGCACTGGATTTTATTTCAGTAAAGAAGGCATATGCAGATGCAGGTGTACAGGGCAAAGTATATGATTTTATAGATGACATGGCTTCTATATACAAAGGGGCATGTCTCGCAGTATGCAGGGCAGGTGGTGTCACACTGTCTGAGCTGGCCAGTGTTAGATTGCCTGCTATAATAGTGCCATATCCCTATTCTGCAGATAACCATCAGTGGGAGAATGCATCCTATGTTGCATCACATGGTGGAGGCTGGGTCATCGAAGATGGCGAACTTTCTCCGGGCAGGCTTGCTTGTGAGATAGAAAAGAGGCTAAGTGATAAAGATGGCCTAAGAAAGGCATCTATGCGCATGGGGACTCTATCTTTGGGGGAGGCAGCAAGTAGGATAGCTGAGGAGATACTGGGTGTTTAAAGGTATAAACAGGATTCACTTTGTAGGTATTGGCGGTATAGGAATGAGTGGTATAGCAGAACTCTTGCTGAATTTAGGTTTTGAGGTCTCAGGCTCGGATATAGCAAGTTCAGAGACCATTACAAGGTTAAAAAGGCTTGGCGCAAGGATTCATATAGGCCATAGGCCTGAAAATGTGGGCTCCTCTCAGGTGGTGGTTTATTCTTCAGCAGTAGGGCTTGATAATCCTGAGTGTTTGAAGGCAAAAGATTTAGGCCTTCCAGTGATCCCAAGGGCAGAAATGCTGGCAGGATGCATGAGGATGAAGTATTCCATAGCCATAGCAGGGTCACATGGGAAG
>CAZVAH010000371.1:0-1951 GCA_964625035.1 uncultured Bacteriovoracaceae bacterium
CATTTCCCACCTCTACCATGAAGGACGAAGTAAGGAAGCTAAATGATAGCCTCTATCTTAGCCTTGGCATCCTCACGGTAACATTTGGCAAAAAGAACATCTGCCCATTTGTCCTTATCGGCCCGCCAGATAAATGGGTAGGGCCTGATGAGGGGTATCCTCAAGGTTAAAATTATCTATGAGTCGATTTATAGATTTAAGGAGGCAGTTATGTATAAGTATTTAAAGACAAGGAAGGTTGGCCCTAGCCTATGGGTGGAGATCTGTAGCCCGCCTGTAAATTTTTTGACCACTGAGATCACAGAAGAGTTATTTAACCTTATAAAAGATGTAGAAAAGGACACCTCCATCAGGGTATTCATCCTCACAGGCGGTGTAGAGGATAATTATATAATGCATTTCTCTATACCTGAACTTACTAAGATATCTCCTGGCAATGAAAAACTGAAGATGAATATATTGATCAAATACAGACTGGGTAGTCTTATCCTAAAATACCTTGTAACCTTTAATAATTGGCTAATGGATTATTCTCCATGGTATGAAGACTTGAGCCTAAAGCAAACAAAGAGTCTAATAAACTATTCTTCCTCACTGTTCTTATGGTTGCAGATGCACAGGCTCTACCTTGCCATTGAAAGGATGAACAAGATCACTATTGCTGCCATAAACGGGCCATGCAATGGAGGAGGCACCGAGATATCAGCATGTTTTGATTTCAGATTCATGATAGGGGATCAAGGGTTTACAATCGGCCAGCCAGAGTGTCTGATCGGGATTATACCAGGTGGTGGCAATACACAGAGGCTACCAAGGCTGATTGGAAGATCACATGCCCTTGAGCTGATGTTAAGGGGTAATCAGCTATCACCTTAAGAAGCAAAAAGGATCGGGCTTATAACT
This sequence comes from uncultured Bacteriovoracaceae bacterium, assembly GCA_964625035.1. Taxonomy (GTDB): domain Bacteria; phylum Desulfobacterota; class Desulfomonilia; order UBA1062; family UBA1062; genus JAGGYK01. The sequence continues at coordinate 904 of CAZVAH010000371.1, forward strand.
GATTCCTTTAAAAAAAAGGACTTTGAAAAAAAGGTTCAAGCGTTTGCTGACCTGATGAGTAAGCGGCCTTCTGTTGCAATAGATGCCATAAAGAAATCTGTGCTTTATGGGATGGATACAACCTTGAGACATGGCTTAAGCATTGAGATGGAACAGAGTATCAGGTGTTTTGATACTGGAGATGCCAAGAAGGCAATGAAAGAATACATAAAGCTCCTTCAAGAGAAGATCGGGAAGATAGATGAACTTAGAGGTTTTAAAGAAAAGCAGGCAGTAGTAAACGAGATAATACACATTATGGAAAATGCAAAGCTTGTTGATAAGTTTGATGGAAGATAGCCCGCCAAAGGCAAAGGAGAACATGCATGAGGATTTCAATAGACAAGGACAAGTGTACCTTATGCGGCTTATGTGTAAGGGAATGTGTCCAGGGTGTATTAAAGGATACAGGAGATGAAATAATCGCCTGTAGGCCTGAGGCCTGTTACCTCTGTGGACACTGCGTTGCTGTATGCCCGGCTGATGCCATAGAAAACAGCGGCATGGATAAGACCCAGATAAAAAAACTTGGGCCTTTACCGAAAGATGCAGCAAAAATCTATCATGATATTATAAGGCTGAAAAGGAGTGTCAGAAATTATAAAGACAAACCTGTCCCAAAAGGGGCCATAGAAGATATACTTGATTTAGCAAGGTATTCTCCTTCTGCCCATAATCTCCAAAATGTAAGATACACAGTAATAACAGATAAAAATCTCTTAAAAGAAATATCTGCAAAGATGGCAGATAGATCCATAAAACTGCTTGAACTGGTAGAAAGGCCATGGGTAAGATTGTTGCTGAATCTCTTCAAGAAAAACACTTCTGTAAAGAAGATAAGCTCCTTTATTGAAAACAGCGACTTTTATAAAGACCAGATGGAAAGCGGCAGGGATATGCTTTTCCATGGTGCTCCTGTATTGATCCTCTTGCATGCCAAACCCGGCATGCTGGCTGAAGGCAATTGTTTTATTGCTGGTACAAATATAGCAAACTATGCAACAAGCCT
>CAZVAH010000372.1:0-1947 GCA_964625035.1 uncultured Bacteriovoracaceae bacterium
CTTCTTTACCATATTTTCTTCCCCATAAAAAAGGATCTTGTCCTCAAACGCATAATCATAGCCATAGATAGGAGAAACCCTTACAATATCTCCAAGGCCTATCCACCCATCACCAGGGACAAGATCTAAGATTACCTCGTCCCTATGATCAAATACAGCCTTATATGATGCCATCCGCTTGGAAAAATATGCGGCCTTTACCGGCCTTGCATGCGAAGATATAAAAACATCTATAGGAAAACCCTTGATCTTTTCTATAGATGCCTTAAATGCATCTATATCTGATTCCTCATTTCCATACCACGGGCCAAATGGACTCAAATCTATATCAAAACCAATGAGGATCTTTTCTCCTGGTTCCCACAGACAATAGTGATCATTCAGATGCCCTGGGGTGTAGAGGGCAACAAATCTTGTGAGCCCCATATCAAATTCATCACCCTCTTCAAAGGAAGAGGTTATACTGAAATCCCTAAAACCCGTAAATTTCAGGTGTGTATCTTTCCACAGCTGAGACAGGGTCTTACCTATTAGCCTTGGGGCAAGTTTATCTGACTTACATATACTATCCTTATTATTTGCCGGCACTATTATGTCAGGGGAGACCACCTCCTGAAATAGCCAATTGCCCGAGGTATGATCAGGATGAGAATGGGAGTTTATAACCATGTCTATATGTAAAGCGTCTTTCAATCTTCGAATAAGCTCAAGGCCGCATCCTGTATCTATAATGGCATTTACCTTATCTAGCACCAGTATCGAATTGGAAAAAGGAGATCTGCTCCTTAATCTTCCCTGTACAATATAAATATGGTCTGTAATAGATGTGATCTTCAGCCCAAGCTTTTGTAATCTATAGGTATCCATAATCAAAAATTATATTTCTTCTTATACCTATAGTCAACACACCTTATCTCCCCAGATATAATTCTCTTTACCTCTCGATCACCTCAAGATTGTTAATGAAAATAGGGGCCAGCTCCAAGCGATCAACATTCAGCTCAAAAAGGAATATAAAACGATCTTATAGCTGAAAGCTTTTATCGTTTGTTGTGGCCAAGAAGACCATGGGGGAGTATAGAAATAGATAAAGATCTATCCAGACAAAGACTGGAGGAAATATATGAAGGTAAAAATCGAAAAGAAAGACAAGGTATTCACTGTGGGTATAAACCGTCCCGAAGTAAGGAACGCAGTGGATAGAAAGACAGCTGATGCCCTTTCAAAGGCATTCAGGGCCTTTGAAGAAGATACCTCCCTATATGTGGCTGTGCTCTATGGCGAAGGAGGGAATTTCTGTTCTGGAGCTGATTTAAAGGCAATCGCAGGGGGGGAGCCAAACCGCACAGAAGCAGATGGTGATGGCCCAATGGGCCCTACAAGGATGAAACTGTCCAAACCTGTTATAGCTGCTGTCTCAGGATATGCAGTTGCAGGCGGGCTTGAGCTTGCAATATGGTGTGACATGCGGGTGGTTGAGAAAGATGCTATATTGGGAGTCTTTTGCCGCAGGTGGGGAGTGCCACTCATTGATGGAGGCACAGTACGGCTTGCTCGCTTGATAGGGGTCAGTCGCTCCCTTGATATGATATTGACTGGCAGACCCATATCATCAGATGAAGCCCTTTTAATGGGCCTTGCAAACAGGGTTGTACAAAATGGTAGAGCAAAGGCAGAGGCAGAAAAGCTGGCTGCTCAAATAGCCGAATTTCCGCAGACCTGCTTGAAGCATGACCGGTTGTCTTTGTGGGAAGGGATGAATCTGGGCCTTGATGAGGCAATGGGCAATGAATTCCGTCACGGAATGGAGGTCACCAGCAGCCTGGAGACCGTACAAGGCGCGAAACGTTTCAAGGATGGGGCTGGAAGGCACGGAGAATTCTAGATGTGTTATTTTTGTACTAAATTCAAAAATCAAGAACCTATTCACCACAGAGATCACAGAGT
>CAZVAH010000373.1:0-1941 GCA_964625035.1 uncultured Bacteriovoracaceae bacterium
TGTAATTAAGCAATTAGAGAGATATTATATCGCTTCGATATTGATTGAAGATGTAGAAGGCGAGAAGGGTGCAGTTTTAGATGCAAAGGAGTTAGAAAAGAGAAAAATGGATCAAATGAAGCAGCTTAAGCCCATCTTTGCCAAGGTAGAAGCCTTACCCTGGATGAAGCAGTTAATGGATGCCGTGGCAATTGTAAAGGCCGGGAGACTATAGTGGAAGAGAAATCATTTGATGATATCTTAAAAAGGCTTTCCGATTTTCCCAGCATGCCTACGATTGTACAGGAGATGTTTAAGGTGACGAGTATGCCTAACTGTACCAGCAAGGATGTGGCTCGCGTCCTTGAAAACGATCAGTCACTCACCGCAAGGTTGCTTCGTGTGGCAAACTCTCCATTTTATGGGCTTTCTCGTAAGGTGGATACCGTTGACAGGGCATGCACTGTCCTGGGGCTGAATACCGTCAAAAACCTTGCTTTGTCTGTATCCGTGATGGGTGTATTCAAATCCAGGTCACGGGCAGCAACCTTTGATATGGCGGATATGTGGAGACACAGCCTTGGTTGTGCAGTAGCTGCCAAGGCCGTATTTGAGCTAAGGTATAAAGACGGCGATAATGTATTTGCAGGTGGCATACTCCATGACATAGGTAAGATGGTTTTAGATATCTATATGCCCAAAGAGTACAAAGAAATTCATGAATTGTATGGTAAAGATATGAGTCTTGTTGATGCAGAGATGTATATTATAGGCAGAACACATGCGTTGATCGGCCGCCTTCTTGCCAGGAAATGGAAATTTACTGAAGCCATGGAGGAGATGATTGCATTTCACCATAGGCCAGCCTTGGCCAAGATGGCACGAGAACATGTAGCAGCCGTCCATATAGGTAATGAAATCGCAAAGTCCCTATCTCTTGGCAAAAGCAATGAACTATTTGTCATGCCTATAGATGAAGGTGCGTGGAACATGTTTTTTACTAAAGAAAGTACACTTACCGATACACTAGAAGTGATTCAGGATGGGTACACCCAGATCGAAGAGTCACTCGAACTTGATGGCCCTGGGGAGAACAGGAAAGGCAGGTTCAAACATGGAAGCAAATGAACATAGGATCCTCATTGTAGATGATGAAAAAAATGTCCTGAAGGCCTTAAAAAGGGCATTTTCTGAAGACGGGTATACAGTAGATACATATACATCACCTAAGGATGCGCTGGCATTCTTGGCCAGGCAAAGGGTCTCTGCGATCATATCTGATTTTATGATGCCAGAGATGAACGGCCTGGAATTTCTTTTGCAGGCAAGTGAAATCATTCCTGATTCTGTAAAGGTAATACTTACCGGCCACGCCAATTTAGAGATGGCCATAAAAGCCATAAACAGCGGTGCTGTATATGGGTATCTTACAAAGCCATGGGATAACGACCATATAAGGGTCTTTTTAAAGAATGCGCTCAAGAAATATGAGCTTGAGAAAGAAAACAAAAGACTTAACAATCTTCTTAAAAAGAGAAATGAACAGCTTAAGGATATGAATCAGAATCTAGAGGAAAAGGTCAAAGAGCAGACACAATTTATCACAGATCAGCTCAATCGACTCAAGGTCACCTTTATGGAGACAGTAAAGGCCTTTAGCAGGACAGTAGAACTCAGAAATCCAGAGATAGGTGTGCACATGGGCAGGGTGGCCAACATCTCCAAGTCCATTGCCGAGAATATGGGCATCAAGGGCGAAGATCTGCAGGACATAGTGGTGGCAGCGTGGCTTCATGACATAGGCAAGATTGGCCTGCCCGATGTTATAATAGAAAAGGAAGAAAAAAGACTTACGGATGAGGAAAAAGGTATGCTTTGCAAGCACCCCAAGTTGGGAGAGATGTGTCTGAAAAGTATACCCGGGTTTGAAAATGTAAGCACAATAGTCAGACATCACCATGA
>CAZVAH010000374.1:0-1927 GCA_964625035.1 uncultured Bacteriovoracaceae bacterium
GCTTAAACGTAAGTATAACACAGATGAAGTAGGGCTTTTAGATATACTTGAAAACCTAGAAGCCAGTCTTTCCATGATAGAAGATGAAGAATACCTCATAGAGGATGCAAAAAATGAGTTCCAAAATATCCTTGGGCTATATATAAAAGGTATACGGTCTTTTCTTGTCAAACGGAAATCCTTTGGAAAAAGATTATGTACATTGATCAATCACGACCTTGCAAAATTAGGCATGTCTGGTACTAAATTTTCTATTCAGCAATTAGATGAGTCTGCATTTGACAAGTGTGGTATAGATTATGATATAGGCGATATTTCGCCCAACAAGGCATTAAGGGGGGAGTTCGTGATTTCCACAAACGTGGGCCAAGATATGCTTCCGCTTGCAAGGGTTGCCTCTGGGGGAGAGTTGAGCCGTATTATGCTTGCTCTAAAATGTCATCAAAGGGAATCTCAAGATACCACTATAGTCTTTGATGAGATAGATTCAGGGATAAGCGGTGAGGCAGCTATAATGATGGCAAACAGGCTAAAAGAGCTCTCAGGAAATGCACAGACCATAGTGGTGACCCATCTTCATTCATTGGCATCACTGGCTAATACACATCTGGTTATATCAAAGGATGTAGCTGATGATGCAACTACATCTCACATAAATATGGTTACAGGAAATGAACGGGTCATGGAGCTAGCGAGAATGATGGGAGGGGTCAGCCCAAGCGATACTGTAGTTGCACATGCAAAAGAACTGGTTAACAGAGCTCAATATGAGGAATAAGTGCTTGGAGATGTTTTCATGATCAGGAAGACCACTACCTCAGATGTAATCAAGATTAAGACACTGATAGACCCTTTTGTCAAGCAGGGGCTGATGTTACCAAGATCTCTTAACTCTTTGTACACCTTTTTGAGGGATTTCCAGGTTGTGTGCACCCCGCCAGGGCAAAATAATATTATAGGGTGCTGTGCACTCTCTATCTCATGGGAAGACATTGGGGAGATTAGGACCCTTGCCATAAGAGACGAAGACCAGGGAAAGACAAATGGTACTTCTCTAGTAAAGGTATGTATGAGCGAAGCTAAGGAGTTGGGTTTGAAAAGGTTATTTACGCTTACCTACATACCATCCTTTTTTAAAAGGATAGGATTTTCTGAGATAGATAAATCCGAATTGCCCCAGAAGATATGGGCAGACTGCATAAATTGTCCGTATTTCCCTGATTGCAGAGAGGTAGCTTTGATATATCACCTTTAAAAATGAGGAAAATATGGATATAGAGGATAAGATATCAAAGACAAAAGACTTGCTAAGGGCTAGATCGATCAAGTCCTTTGAGATATTTGGATCTGTGATAGATAGCATTGATGTAGAGTCAAAAGATAAGGATGTCTCGTTCCTTGACAGATGTTCAGAATCTGGCATAGGGCTCAGGGTCCTTATAGATGGGGGTATGGGCTTTGCTTATGGTGCTGATCCATCAAACGAATTAATTGATGCTGCTATTCAATCTGCCAAAAATCAATTTAAGGATACGGATAATGTCATCCCGTATGTAAGTAATGGTTATACTAAGACATCTATTTATGATAAGAGGATCGTAGATGCCACTGTAGATGATTGTATTGAGAGGGCCATCCAATTGGAGCTCGCTTCTAGGGAGGAGGATGAACGTATAGCCCAGGTACGAAGGGCCAGTTATTCAAGACGTATAGGCAGGCTTTATATAGTAAACTCTAACAATATAGAGATATCAAATATATACACACAGGTTAATGCATCTATCATGGTCATGGCCAAGGATTCTAAGGACGCGCAGGCAGGTTTTGATTCTGATCTCAGTCATTACTGGGATGGGATCGATGTCGTGCAAGTGGGCAAGAGAGCAGCTGCTCAAGCAACACAGATGCTTGGTGCTAAACGCATAAC
>CAZVAH010000375.1:0-1921 GCA_964625035.1 uncultured Bacteriovoracaceae bacterium
AATAAATGCCAGGTATAAATTAGCAAGTGATCAGGGATTAAACCCATTTGAAGAAGTGCAGCTCGACCATGCCATTTTGCTCTTAAAACAGGGGCTTGGCAGATTGATCCGTTCAGAGAAGGATAGGGGGGTGCTGGTGATCTTAGATAGCAGGATATTTAACCGGAGCTACGGCAGGGTTATTTTAAATGCACTTTCAAGATATACCCTTAGCAGGTCTCTAAAGGATATAGAGGGTTTTTTACAATAGAGATAGCAGATAGCAAAGAGACCTTGACATCTGCATTAATGACCTTATAAAGATATTAGGCTCTGATATACATTTATCATAAAAAGGCATAGCATATGTTTGATCTGAGATTTCAGCAGATTGTGGGTTTTTTATTGGGTGTTAGCGAGGAAGAGCGGATAGGTGCTTACTACCCATCTCTTGATGTCTTTGAAAATAAAGGGATGCTGTGTATAGAGGTGGAAGTCCCGGATGTGGATCCTGAGGATATAGAGGTTACGGTTTTAGGAAGGACGTTCAATATATCTGGAAAGAAAAAGGACCCTTTAGAGAGTAAAGGGATAAAATATTTAAGGATGGAGCGGAGTTTTGGCAGGTTTAGCAGGGCCTTGGAGATACCAGAGAGGTTTGATTTGAATAAGATAGATGCAAAATTCAGAGATGGGGTCTTGATTGTTAAGATAGGACGGGCAGAGTTGAAACCAGAGATTATAAAGCGGGTTTGTATAAAATAGGAGTGGAATATGGAAAATGATGATCAACAACAGATAGAAGTACCTAATAGTGTGCCATTGCTGCCTGTAAGGGACGTGGTAATATATCCATACATGATACTGCCTCTTTTTGTGGGGAGAGGCCTCTCTATTAAGGCGGTGGATGAGGCCCTCAATAAGGACAGGTTTATCTTTCTTGTTACGCAAAAGGACTCAACCATAGAAGAGCCTACAGAGGATCAATTGTATAAAATAGGCACTATTGCCATGATCATCAGGATGCTGAAACTCCCTGATGGAAGGATAAAGATCCTGGTGCAGGGCATTTCAAAGGGTTATATGAAGGCATTCCGCAAGGAAGAAGCAGGGTTTTATACAGTAGATGTAGAAAAGATAGTTGAGCCTGAGATTAAAGAGATTACCGTGGATGTTGAGGCCTTCATGCGTTCTGTTAAGGAGCAGTCAGAGAGGATACTCCAGCTAAGGGGGATTGTCTCTCCTGATGCATTTTCCATTCTAGAGGCTATTGATGATCCTGGCAGACTTGCAGACCTGGTGGCCTCTAACTTGAGGATTAAGGTGGAAGAGGCCCAAAAGGTATTAGAGGTAATTGATCCAGTAGAAAGGCTCAAACATGTAAATACCCTTTTGGCTAAAGAGATGGAACTATCTGAGGTTCAGGCAAAGATTCAGTCTCAGGCAAAAGAAGAGATGGGTAAGACCCAGAGGGATTACTACCTTAGAGAACAATTGAGAGCTATACAACAGGAACTCGGGGAGATAGATGATAAGGGTAAAGAGATTACAGAGTATGAGGAAAAGATAAAAAACGCTGGTATGCCTGAAGATGTGAGGAAAGAAGCCGAGAAGCAGCTGGATCGTATCAAGATGATGCATCCTGATTCTGCAGAGGCAAATGTGGTAAGGACATATCTAGACTGGATGGTAGAATTGCCATGGGGTACTTCTACCCAGGATAATATGGATATCAAAGAGGCAGCAAAGGTCTTACATGAAGATCATTATGGACTGAACAAGGTAAAACAGAGGATATTGGAGTATCTTGCAGTAAGGAAGCTCAATCCAGACAAGAAAGGGGCCATTTTGTGCTTCGTCGGCCCTCCTGGTGTTGGGAAGACCTCTTTAGGCCGTTCCATAGCACGGGCTCTAGGGCGTAAATTCCATAGGCTATCCATGG
>CAZVAH010000376.1:0-1920 GCA_964625035.1 uncultured Bacteriovoracaceae bacterium
TATCTGTCAGATTAATATTCTCCTTTATCTTCACCGCGGTAGAGTGTCTAACCATGAACCCAAGCACTTCATAGACATCTTTAGTATTTGCCCCCAGACCTGAAGCGAGGATGTCCACCCCAGGGGGTTCAAAACCAGACCTGGCTAGGGCCCCATACACCATATTGCTTAAGTCCTCCAGGGTATGCCCCAATGCAGGCATGAACCCCTTTATCCTTATGCTAAGGCCACCGCCTTCAAGCTCTCCTTTTTTTACGAGGTCTGAAAACACACGATGGAATAATTTTTGAGGGATATTATCTGCAATGGAAGAGCGGAGATGTTCCTTGGAGATACCAGGGGAGCTTGGATGTTTATCGTGAAATGCGCTGACAACCTCCCTTATGGTTTCTTTAAGCTTTGCTGGATAGATACAACTTGCAAAGACATCGTTTTTTGTATCGAAGCGTACAATCTCTCCTTTAGACATTAAAGAACCAATTGCTTCCTCCAATTTTGAGTCTGCTTCAGGAAATATTGAGAAGATCTCAGCCTTGGATATCCCTTTTATCCCGGCATCTTTTACAACACCAAGTATTTTTTCATCCCAGTTATCAGATAAAAGGTTTCTTATCACTTCTTCAGAAAATCTTCTTCTCGGGCAAGGGTTTAATACGACACCTCCACCTATAGTTGATACCTGTGAGACTTCTCTCAAGACAAATCTGTCTCCAAAGGATGCCAAGATTTTATCCTTGAGCCTTATTCTTGCAACATCACTACCTTCCACACTGTATACATTCATAACCCCCATAGTCTCTGCAGTACCAATGTATAATCTTATTCCCCCTTTTTTTGGTCTTTTTTTAAGCGTAATTTTGGCATCAATCACCTTGGTAGGCTTGAATCTGTCGCGGGAGACCAGCCACTGGCCCCTAAGAATCGATTGATTACTTACACCGGAAAGATTTACCGCAGTCCTCATACCAGCGAGGGCAACTTTAACTTCTCTGGAATGCACCTGAATGCCCCTTATCTTTGCCTGAGCACCACAGGGGAGCGCCTCAACGTCCTGTCCTTCTACAAACTTTCCCCTTGAAAGCGTGCCTGTGACAACAGTCCCAAAACCTTTTATGGTAAAGGTCCTGTCTATAGGTAATATGGGTATACCCGTAGCTTCCTTTTCTTTCACAAAGGGTAGCTGTTGCTCAATAGTATTTATCAAGGCCTCTATCCCCTGACCTGTAACAGAACTAACCGGGATTATAGGTGAGCCTTTAAAGTGTGTAGTGGATAAAAATTCTCTTACTTCACTTGTGGCGATCTCTATTAGTTCTTGAGAGGCAAGGTCAATCTTAGTAAGGGCAACTATCCCTTTATTTACGCCTAGGAGTTCGCAGATCAAGGTGTGTTCTATTGTCTGAGGCATAACCCCTTCATCAGCAGCTACTACAAGAAGCATAAGGTCTATGCCGGATGCACCTGATAGCATGTGTTTGAGGAACCTTTTGTGACCCGGGACATCCACTATTCCCAACCTGGCACCACAAGGCAATTCTAATGATGTAAATCCCAGTTCTATGGTGAGTCCTCGTTGTTTTTCTTCCTTAAGACGATCGCAGTCTACACCTGTAAGGGCCTTAATAAGAGATGTCTTGCCATGATCAACATGACCTGAGGTGCCGATGATTACCCTTCTCATGAAGACAACTTAACCAGATTATAAATACTAAAGTCAATAAAGAAGAGGCTATCTCCCAAAAGGGGATCCTGGCAGATCTTTGAAGTTTATGGCAATTCTTGTTCTTGGTATATCAGGCCTATTATGTATATAAGTATATTGACTAAGGCCTAAAGATTGCTTACAAAATGAAAGATATGGATAGAAGACTTATTGTTATTATTGCAGTTGCAGTGATAGAGTTTATCCTTCGTCTGGTC
>CAZVAH010000377.1:0-1905 GCA_964625035.1 uncultured Bacteriovoracaceae bacterium
TGTTGCCTAAAACTCGACGCATCCACAGGAATCTCATCAATAGAACCTATTATCACTCAAGATTCTAAAAAGGATCTGGACTTTAACCCACCCTCCATAGATGATATTAAGCAAACTATAACACATGTACGGCCCATACCTCAGATTGCTATAAAGATCGCCAAGATGTTAGATGACCAGGACTATGATATTAGCACAATAGCCGGCGAGATCAAAAAGGACCAGGTCATTAGTGCAAAGATATTAAGATTATGCAATTCCCCATATGTGAACCCTATGACAGAGATAACATCTATTGATCATGCACTTATATACCTGGGCAATAAGACCATCTTAAAACTAACTGCATCAGCAGGGTCAGAGGAATTTTTCTCTCAGTTCGGGGAGGGATATTCCCTGTGCAAAGGTGGACTATATCAGCATGCACTAGGCACAGCAAGGTTATGTGAAAAACTGGCACGGTTAAGTGGTATGCTTCCACCTGATGTCGCATATACAGCAGGGTTACTTCATGATATTGGAAAGGTGGTCCTGGATCAATACATAGCAGATGTACAACCCCTATTCTACCGTCAGATCCAAGAAGAGGGCAAGGACTCTTCCATTGTAGAAAGAAATATCTTTAACACAGATCATACCAAAACAGGAGAACTCCTCGCGAAAAACTGGAATTTTCCTAAAACTATACTAGATGTGGTATCTTTCCATCATATGCCTGACATAGCTGAAACAAATAAAGAGATGGTATACTTAGTATATGTAGCTAATCTTATAGTGAGTAGGTTCCAGGCAGGCCTGGATTTAAGCTATATCGATCCATCCATACTTGAAGGAAGCCTGCGTATCTTAGGACTGAATTCGTCTCAGATCCCTGGTATTGTGAATACACTTACATATAGTATTCAACCCTTTTGATTCTTTATCTTCTCCATCAATTCAAGTATGTGATTTATCTTGGGCTTTGGCGGTTCCATAAAGGTCATTACCTCATCTGGTGTATAATTATCTGCTATAAAACCACGGATATCCATATACTCATGCCAGCAGTCAAAAATTTTTGGGCAGGCCAAATCGTTATTCATCTTCCTGCAGTATTCAAAAGGGATTAGGTGCCCTAACCTGGGGCACCTAATCTTATGATCATCATGGCTACTGTCTATCATTTATAACCTGCCACTTACCAGTCTTTACTATTTGATGGACACCTTTGGCACTTGATCCAATGATTCTTGTATCTTATCCTTAGGATATTCGTAATCCCTAAGTTTGCCGCTAAAGTAGGCATCGTATGCTGCCATATCAACATGTCCATGTCCGCTATGAGCCAGCAGGATGGTCTTTGACTCACCAGATTCCCTGCACTTAAGGGCTTCATCAATAACTACTTTAATAGCATGGTCTGTTTCTGGAGCGCTGATAATACCCTCAGTACGAGCAAAGGTTACTCCAGCTTTAAAGGTGCCAAGCTGATGCTCGGCCCTAGCCTCAACAAGCCCTAGTTGATGCAGATGGCATATGATAGGTGCCATCCCATGGTAGCGCAGCCCTCCTGCATGGACAGGAGGTGGAATAAAGCCATGCCCTAATGTATTCATCTTAATCAACGGCGTAAGCTTTGCTTCATCGCCAAAGTCATAGATATATGGTCCCCTGGTCACAGTAGGACAGCTTGCAGGCTCTACATTGATGATGCGAAGATCTGGCTTTGTCCCGTCAATTTTATCCTTGACAAAGGGCAGATACAGCCCGGCAAAGTTTGAGCCACCACCAATGCAGCCGACAATGATATCCGGATATGCATCCGCCTTCTCCATTAGTTTTTTTGCCTCTATCCCATTGACGGTTTGATGCAACAGAACATGGTTGAGCACACTACCTAGGGCATAGTGGGTATCATCACGAGAC
>CAZVAH010000378.1:0-1396 GCA_964625035.1 uncultured Bacteriovoracaceae bacterium
CCTCAAAGCGGATGCCATCTATATCTATACAATTTTCGTATCTATCTTTTGCATACCTTGCGAATTCCTCTACCACCTTAAACTTTATCTCATCAGGGCAGGTTATCCTGATCTCCGGCGTATTCGCCATCTTTGGGAGGTTATCAAATACAGCCTGAGGTTCATCTTCGTTGGAGAGCACCTCTAATAGCCTGGCCCCTGCATATATGGCATCATCAAAGCCATACCACCTGTCAAGAAAGAATATATGGCCGCTCATCTCGCCCGCAAGGGCGGCTTTCTCTTCCTTCAGCCTTGCCTTCATCAGAGAATGGCCAACCTTTCCCATAATAGGTATGCCGCCTAATCTTTTCACCTCATCAAAGAGGACCTTTGAACACTTTACCTCACCTATGATCTTTGCCCCCTTTTTTTCCTTAAGGATCGCACCCGCAAGTATGGTGGTAATCTGATCACCGTATATGTTACCCCCTTTAGAGTCTATCACCCCTATGCGGTCTGCATCTCCATCAAGGCCTATGCCTAAATCCGCACCTTTAGCTAGAACCTCCTGCCTCAGCATGGTGATCCCTTCTTTTATGGTAGGATCCGGGTGGTGGTTTGGGAAGTGACCGTCCGGTTCCATACATATGCCGGAAACATCCATGCCAAGACCCTCATAGACCGCCTTTGCAGGCATGCCACCCACGCCATTACCAGGGTCTATAACCACCTTTAACGTATTTGGACACATTCCTATCCGTGATATAATATCATCTACATATTCATCTATGATATTATACTCTGACATTCCGCCCTTGGCAAAAGACCCATTATCCACAAACCTTCCCTGCTCCATGATAGCACGTATCTTTTGTATCTCAGGGCCAAATATGGTGGTCTTACCAAGCGCTATCTTGAACCCGTTATTGTCAGGCGGATTGTGTGAGCCTGTGACAGCGATGCCCCCGTCCAGATCCAGCCTGAACAGGGAAAAATACATCACAGGCGTCGGGACCATGCCGATATCTATTACATCTATGCCGCTACCTGTTATACTCTCCTTTAATATCTCCTTAAACCCGGGCGAGGACAGCCTTGCATCCATGCCCAGACATACCTTTTTTACTCCGTGGCCCATCCAGTATGTGCTTACAGCCCTTCCCAATTCCCGCACAAAATCGTCTGTGAGGTCGCTGCCTACCACACCCCTTATATCATACTCCCTGAATACCTCTGGATTCATTACAGCCTCCTGAAAAAACAATCAACAGTTGACAGTCAAAATAGTCAGAAAAACAGTCGCCAGTCAATAGTCAAAAAAGACAGTCGTCAGTCGAAAAGTGCTTTGTCTATCTTTGTCCTTGACTCAGTGTGTTACCGGTGTTACACTTATGTTTATCTTTTGTACAGGCTT
>CAZVAH010000378.1:1406-1865 GCA_964625035.1 uncultured Bacteriovoracaceae bacterium
TCAAAATGTTTGCCTTCTAGCCAAGAAGGAAGGGATTTCCCTCTCGACCAAGGTAAGAGACTTGCTGAAGGAAGCGCTGGAAATTCAAGAAGATGTCTGCCTGGCTGCCTTCGCAGAACAAAGAGAAAGCACCTGGGACGATGCATCAGCCCTCACTCACGAAGAAGCCTGGTCTTAAGCTGCATGAATAATAAAAAAACAATGCCTTTCACTCTCAAGTACCATCCAGATGTAAAAAAGGTTGATCTGCCCAAGATTAATGCAAAGATCAAGGCTAGACTTAAAAAAGCCATCGAAGAACGTCTGACTTCACGGCCTCAAGTCTATGGCAAGCCCCTGCAGAGAACGCTCAAAGGATATTGGAAGTTGAGGGTGGGTGACTATCGGATTATTTTTAAGGCATCTGGCAATGAGATGCTGATTCTTGGAATTATCCATCGTAAAGACGTTTATCAGCAT
>CAZVAH010000379.1:0-1860 GCA_964625035.1 uncultured Bacteriovoracaceae bacterium
CATTTCCTAGCGCTCCCTTGTTGCCCTGTCAACCCCTTTTCTTGATCTTTTTCGGCATGGATTTAGGAGTTAGGATCTTGGATTCCACATTTTTTATTGAGTATGTTCGACAAAGATATTATAAATTTTTTATGTTACAACTGCCCCAAAGGGGGTTTTTGGCAAAAGATTTAACAGGAGTTAATAGTTCTTTTGGTAATAGGCGGCTTTCATTTGTGTGGTAAGGGTGATGACAAGATAAGAGAGATTTAATAGGCAAGGGGGTTATATATTGCGTATAGGGTCTATTCAAAGGTCTTCATTGATAGATTATCCAGGTAAGATCAGTGCTATTGTGTTTACTATAGGGTGTAATTTCAGGTGTCCTTACTGTCACAACCCAGAGCTTGTAGACCCTGGTCTCTTTCCTGATCCTGTATCTGAGGAGGAGGTGATCCGTTTCCTGGAAAGGCGTAGAGGTAGGCTTGATGCAGTGGTAATAACCGGGGGTGAGCCTGCTCTACAGGATGATCTATTTAGATTTATGGCTGTGCTTAAACGTATGGGTTACTTGGTAAAGTTGGACACAAACGGCTCAAAACCAGAGGTTTTGCATGAGGTCATTAATAGAAATCTGGCTGACTATATTGCCATGGATGTAAAGTCGCCTCTTAGTAGGTATAAGGATGTGACTGGGGTTGATATTGATACAGCAACTATTATATCAAGTATAGAATTGATTATGGGGTCCCATCTTGAATATGAGTTTCGGACCACGCTATTGAAGCCTTTGCTTTCCCCTGATGATGTTCTTGAGATTGGCCAGATGATAAAGGGTGCAAGGCTTTATATACTTCAAAGATTTGTCCCGTCAAAGACACTTGATCCAGCCGTTCTCTCAGAGCATGGTTTTTCTGATGATGAGATAAATGTGCTTAAGGACAGACTCGCCGAATTTGTTGATAAGTGTATTGTACGGTGATGTATATGAAAAAGCTATTTATATTGCTTTGTTGGTTTCATTAGTTTGATTGGTTTAAATGAAGTGAAATATTGTTATTTCTAGATGATGTCAGCAGGCCGCGGGGTGTGGGTATCTAACAAATTTTTGCCTATAAGATGGGCATGTCTTATTGGCTCTGGTATCCTGAATCCTTTTGCGCACATAAGGCTGGTCTTGGCGGCCGTATCTATACTTAGCATATGACCAGGAGACACAAATATAGGTCGTATGTTGGTCCGAGTCCTTAGTACAGAGCCTATGTTTTTACCTTTATAGACAAGGGGAGTGCTATCTCCTCTAGCTAGGCCTGGTTCTTTGTAATCCCCTATGAGGCGGGCCTTTGCGCATCCTATGGTTGCAATGCCCAGATATACACCCATGTGGGTAGCTATGCCCACCCCCTTGGGGTGTGCAATGCCCTGACCATCAAAGAGGAATATATCTGGTGTAGAAGACAGTTTATCAAATGCCTTTAAGAATAATGGGCCTTCCCGAAACGTAAGTAGCCCTGGTATATAGCGAAAGGAGATAGTGCCATCTGCATAGGTATAGGATATAAGATCCATATCTGGAAATGACACTACTGCTATAACGCATATGGCCTTATTTGATCCCTTTTCATAGGATACATCGACCCCGGCTATCAGCCCGAGGTGGACTATCTCCCCGATTTTGTCTTTCGTGATCACCCCATCTTTTATCATCTCCTGAATACGAAAGGCTTCACTAATAGATATGTCCCAATGGTGCATTTGCATAATAGTAGCTATTATATAGTTATGTGAGAAATGCCAAGGGATAAGTGAGAGCATATATAAGCGACAGTTGGCAGTCGAGAAGCCTTTATCTGGATTTTGGGCCCAACCCAGGGTTTTGGG
>CAZVAH010000380.1:0-1856 GCA_964625035.1 uncultured Bacteriovoracaceae bacterium
ATTTTTAGATTGTAAATATGGTGTTCGTAAATTATTAAATGCAAGATATTGCGTATAATAAGGTGTGTTTCATGTTATGGTTTTTTCTCTCAATATTGGCAGCCTTTAGTTTGGCTACATCAGATGCCTTGACAAAAAGGTTTTTTAGCCATCTGTCTGCCTATGAAATGGGTCTTCTCAGGCTTACCTATACCATACCCTGGTTATTGGGAGCACTCTTTTTTATCCCATGGCCAAGGCTTGACAGGATCTTTTTCATATGTCTTTGCATTGGGCTGCCTTTAGAGGGCTTGGCTTTTTATTGTTATATGAAGGCCATCAAGGTGTCTCCCCTTTCGCTCTGTCTCCCCTTCCTTGCCTTTACCCCCACCTTTATCATCCTTACAGGCTGGCTTTTATTAGGAGAAACAATGAGTTGTGCTGGCATCCTCGGCATAGTCCTGATCGTTATGGGATCATATTTTCTGAACCTCTCTCATATTACGAAAGGATACTTAGAACCGTTTAAGGCTATCTTCAAAGAGAGGGGTTCACGCCTTATGCTCTTAATGTCATTTATCTATTCAATGACTTCAACCATTGGTAAGCTTGGTATATTACATTCCAATCCATATTTTTTCGGCGTCATCTATTTTATCACCTTTACCATCTTTATGGTCTCATTTCTTCCAGTTGTACCAGGTGTCAAACCGGGGAATTTAATAAGAATGCCTTTACAAGGTCTGATTCTCGGGGCTTGCGTATCTGTGATGATCTTAAGCCATATGGTCGCGATCTCCATGGTTCAGGCAGCCTATATGATATCTCTCAAGCGAACCAGCGTGATATTTGGAGTCCTCTATGGCGCATGGTGGTTTAAAGAGGAAAAGATCAAAGAAAGACTGACTGGTGCCTTCATTATGATCATCGGGGTATTTTTGATCGGGTGGTTTGGATAAGGCGCTATTCCAACTGAGGGAGTTCTGGGCTCACAAAGAATAGAAGAATTTAAAAGAAAGCTCATGCCGCAACAGATGTGGGAGTTACTGTGAAGGATCAGGCCGAAACTTCTCTATCCTTCTTGAGGATATATTCCCGTATGATGGTAAGAGTCTGTTCCACCACTTTCGGCTCAATGGCGTCACTAGAATCTTTGGGGGTGTGATAGACCAGATCCTCCTGGAGATTCTTTATATCGATCTCCAAAGCCATCAGACAAGAGGTCTCCACATCTATCTGCCCGAACGAAGCTGCATCAGTGCTCCCTCCACCCCATGGCACGTGCGATACCTGTGCTTTGTAACCGAGGCTTAAGGCAATATCTGTGAGTTCCTGCGCCATTTCATGGGAGAGGTCGACCGTAAGATTGAGATCATTATCAAGAAAAACCAGCTTGTCTGCATTGTAGAGTGTATCCAGGCAGAAGACATAGGTCTTGATGTCTTTCAGTTCCTTTTCATGCAGCTTAACATAGGCCCTGGAACCCCTGAGTCCGCATTCCTCACCGTCTACAGACAGGCAAATGATGCGTGTGTGTTTGAGTGGATTTCCCCCTTTTTTCTTTTGATCTGCAAAGATTTTTGTGGCCCCGTTTGCGATTGCGGTGGCAATCATGTTGTCACCAGCTGCAGGAGAGACTTCATCTGTCGTAAACCACCACAGGGGTACTACGCCTGCCCCAGCCGCTAAGAAGATACTCCTCATCCAGAGTGGAGTTCTCCTGGTAAGGGCCATAATCAGGGTAACAAAAAGGCCCAGGGCAAAGGGGACAATGCCTGCTATCAGGAAAAGAGGATACATTTTAGGCGATTTATCCATATAATGGAATACATAGGCGGCGTCATGATGCCCGCAGAGAATGATCTGCTGCTTCACTT
>CAZVAH010000381.1:0-1855 GCA_964625035.1 uncultured Bacteriovoracaceae bacterium
GTACTCTATATTCTCTATATTCCCCATCTTTTTCCCCTTTTACAACCGTTGAGCAACAACCACGTTGAGTGCCAAATCTGGTTTGTTTCAAGATTCTTTCCCTCTCTCTAACAATGTAAGCAATGGCAAAATCATGTGGTATTATAGTCTGCCCGTCTATATCTAATGGCTCTTTGCTGGAAAGACCTAGTCTACACGTATCCCTTATTAGATTGTAATATTCGTTTGGTATAACAGAACCTTTGTTCGTAACCTCTCTACACGTGATATACCTCGGGATAGTGACCTGTTCAGGGTGTGGGTATGGATATAGCGGTACCTCCCCTACCACAGGAAAATCGAATGTCTGCCTCAGCGCTATGCCATCCTTTCCAAAGTATTTAACATATTTTAATTTCCCGTCAAGAAACATAGGGATATCTATGGACATACAGTGGAATCTGTGCCCAATTACGCCCTTGCCTTCCACCGGTTCACCACCATGCACATGAAAGATACTGATAGAATCAACCTTATCTAACAATTTGTCTGCAACAAACTTCGCAATAATGTTTGTAGCGCCTGGTGAGTTACCCATCCCAATCAATGCAGTAATGCCTGCTTTCCTTGCAGCATTATCCATCTCCAAAATCTCAATGGTTACATCCACATCATCACAGATATCTACGTAATTTATCCCAGCATCAATCACGGCTTTTAGTATATTTTTAACAGTCTTATAGAATGGCCCTACGCAATTAACTACCAGATCAGAACCTCTAATAGCGTCTTTTATACCATTTTCATCACTTGCATCAACCTTGATTGCACTTAGCTTTCTTGAACCTAGCTGGGAGATAAGTTCGTTTGCCTTTTCAATATTAAAGTCACCAATCACGACCTCTGAAAACATATCGCTATTTACAAGTGTCTTGACCGCAACACTGCCTACTGTTCCACAACCGCCAAGGACAATAACCTTTGCCATGATTTTCGCCTCCTTTTATCTCTAAAAAATATAATGATTAAGACTACTAAGACCATGATTGTAAAGTCAATATAAAATCTTAATTGAATCTGATGATAGGCCATCCCTTATCTAGAGCCATCTTTCGCAATTTAGATGTAGGTTCAACCGCTAAAGGATGGCCTACTGCCTTCAGCATTGGTATATCAGAATGATGATTGCCATATGCGTATGACCCACCCAGATCGATACCTACCTTCTTTGCCAGGCGATTGGCAAGGTATCTTTTGCTATCTCCAATACAAATCATACCATCTGCCTTGCCAGTAAATAACCCATCCGTACCAATCTCAAGCTCAGTACATAAAAGATGGTGAAATCCCAGATCAAGAACTACCGGCTCTAACATATGTCTTACCCCGGCGGAAAGGAGTATTAACAGATGACCAGCCTTACGATGATCCTCCAGTTTAGTCAAAAGATTCGGAGCCAGATAAGGTTTGATTATCTGGTTGTAGTACTCCAGAATATTATCTATCGCAAATTCCTCAGGGCTTTTACCCTTAAATATCGTCAATAAGAGCCTTGCCATCCTCTCATCCGAATAGAGATCTTTTTTATAAAAGAAGTTTGCCATTAACACATGGAGTATAAACCCAATGGATATGCCTCCATTATCCCATAGAGATTTGATTCCAATCTTAGCGCTTTCAACGGTTAGGAGTGTTTTGTCAAAATCAAAAAAAGCAGCAATACGTTGTTTATTCATTTATCTATCCTAGCAGTTTGCTGCGGGGATTCAATCATCCTATATCTATCATGCCATTGATGCGGTCCATCAACTCATCTATTGCAACATCCACATCTTCCACCTCAAGGGACTGAAGCCCGACACGAAGTACGACTACG
>CAZVAH010000382.1:0-1811 GCA_964625035.1 uncultured Bacteriovoracaceae bacterium
GTAATCATGATTCCCTCTTATTATTAACTTCTTACCAGGCAGGCCTGCGAGAAACTCTACATCAGGTTTGGTCTCTTCAAGGTTTATGGCCCATGATATGTCTCCTGGGATCAGTACCAGGTCAGTCTCATTTACAACTTTGTTCCAAGACCCCTTAAGCGTTTTCGTATGGTCTTCCCAGTGAGACCCAAACATGTCCATGGTCTTGTCTATACCTATTCCCAAGTGAAGATCAGCTATGGCAAAGATGTTCATCTCTCTTCTTTTTTTAATATCTCTTTTGCCCTTATACAATCGGCCTCTATCTGTTTTATAAGGGCACCACTGTCAGGAAATTTTACCTCAGCCCTTAATCTATCAATAAACTCGATAGTGATATGCTTCCCATATATGTCTTTATCTAGATCAAAGATATGGACCTCTATGGAAAGCATTTTATCTCCGAAGGTAGGGTTGTCTCCTATATTTACCACGCCTGGCATGCTTTGTCCTTCAATGTATGTGTAGGCAGCATACACACCTTGAGCAGGGATTAATGTTTTAGATGGCCTTATGTTGGCAGTAGGATAACCAAGGCTATAGCCCCTGGATTCTCCATGAATGACCTCGCCTGAAAGTCTGTATGGATATGCCATGAGTCTTCTTGCAAGACCCACATCACCTAGTTGTATAATATTTCTGATCCTGGAGCTCGATACCAAGATGCCATCACATATTACCTCATCTACCTTATCTACAAAAAAGTTCAGGTCTTTTGCCATGCGTCTCAATAACATGAGGTTGCCTTTATCCCCCTTGCCGAACGAAAAATCATGACCGACAACTACCCCTTTTGCTCCAATCCCGCCTATGATTATATCCCTTACAAAGACCTCCGGAGGTGTATTTGCAAACTCCCGCGTAAAAGGGGTTATGATAAGCGCATCTATACCCATGGACTCTATCGCCTCTATCTTTTCCTGTAGTGTAAAGACCAACTTTACATCATGATTATAAAGTACAACAGAGGCGGGGTGAGGATCGAATGTATACGCTACTGATGTGCCATCAATACCGGACGCATGGGTCTTTACGCGTTTAAATATCCCCTGATGGCCCAGGTGACATCCATCAAAATTACCTATAGTAACCACAGGTCTAATAAACTTAGTGGGATCCAACTCATCATTACCCCAGAATATCTCCATATGTATACCTTCTCATCCTTGACTTTTTTAAGACGCATCAGTATATGGGAAAGATCTCCAATTTTCAAGATAAAGCAAGGCCGGGGTGGCGGAATTGGTAGACGCGCTAGGTTCAGGGTCTAGTAGGTGTAGGCCTGTGCGGGTTCGAGTCCCGCTCCCGGCACCTATCCTTATATTGGTTTACTCTTATATAGAAACACATGGTCATAATGAATAGCCCCTGTAGTACCCTTTAGGACCTTATAAAGCTCATCACAAATCCGGGATATTCCTTGGTTCTCTATCCTTAGTATCTGTAGCTTCAAGACGAATTACGCGGCTTTTCAGGCGTATCTTATCCCAGGTTAGACATAATGGCTTCCAGTTGTTTTAGGCCTGCCTCTTTGTTATCGTGGGTTAGGTAAGTAGGCACCCAGAGCCAATATGTTGAGGCTAAGAGCATCAACAAAAAACTAACAGGAGGCAGGCTATGAGATTTACCGTCATCTTACCTCTAAGGGTCTTGATTGTGTCGTGGTTGCTCCATCAATGATTCCGAAGCAGACGCGAAGGCGGATTAAATGGGCTAATAGAGATAAGGGCTAACCTTCCAAACGAGTCTGCTATAGGTCAGATCTTCATGAG
>CAZVAH010000383.1:0-1809 GCA_964625035.1 uncultured Bacteriovoracaceae bacterium
TGTGAGGATCTGTATAGAGATCTATGGAATAGTCTGCTACGTAGTGTATGCTAAAGCCAATCAGCGAGATATAGCTGATAAAGATCTGGGATACAGCTAAGAGATTGGTCGTAAAAGTCCCACCATGCAAGGGCTTTATCCCGCCAGCTGACATCATGCTAACAAGCCGTACGATCATGGGGATTACCAGGATAAAGATTGGTAAGTACACCCAAATCCTCTTCTTCCAGAAGGAGATGCCCCCTTCCTTTACCATAAGGGCAAGATCAAACACTATCATAACCCCAGGAATGACAAGGGCAGTGGGCTTGGATAAGATTGCAAGCAAAAGCGCTATACCACTTGCCATATAATACAGGGGTCGACCAGATCTTGCCTTTATAAAGGCCCACAGGCTTAAGAATGTAAATATGCCCAAAAGGGGCTCCTTCCTGGCATAAAGCCATGCAATGCATTCCACATGCACAGGGTGCACGGCAAAGATCAGGGTAGAGATAAAAGCCCATGCGAAGCGGGTGGGTAGGCTCACAGAAAATACCTTGAAGAGCTCCATGAGGAACATCAAACAGGCGACTGCCATAAGATAGTACAGTAATATACTATGAAGGTGCATGCCAAAAACTACGTTATCCCCCCAGATGGTAAAGTCAATCATGTATGAGATGTCTCTCAGAGGTTGATATGTGGCGCCTTTATGAAATGAAAGGACATGTTTGAGGTTGTCGGGGCTAAAACCATGTATGGATGATCTCTTAAAAAGGGCAGGATCATCCCAGTTCGTGGGGGCATTGTCCAGAATATTGTAGTATATACCAAAGACAAGTACTGCTAGCAGGATCAAAACACAAATGAGCGGCCTATTCTTATTTGCCATCTTCCCATACTCATTTGAGCTGACCACCTTCATGGACATAAAAGATAGCACCTTATGGGTTGCCTTACAACATTTACGTATATGCCTTATTCCCTATAAAAAACACCCATGGGCTCGCGGCCGTCCGCCTACAAGGCGGGGCACTTAAGGCAGTTTTCGTAAAAAGTGAAGCTCGCTTTCTTTGCCTCTCGATTACTCCAAGATCACTCCTGATTTATAAAAATATTCTGTGAGATATCTTCATATAAGTTGCTTGAAAAAGTTTGGGGCACTTAACAGTCAAACAGCAGGTGGGCATATTTGATCGTGCCCATGTCTGGCACAAATAAAAAAACTCCCTGCTTTTTGCAGGGAGTTTTTTTATTTAGACCTCCTTTAACAACCAAATAACCCCCCCTGCTTACACAGGGGAGGTTATTGAACACTTTAGTAAGGGGGCCATGAGCAGTCGAGATCGGTTGTGCAGCAGTCACAGTCGTCGCATGGGCACTTATCTCCAGGAGTTACGTGGTCAGTATACCACTGGCATTCCCAAGTTCCATCAGAGGCGTCGCTTACGTAATAAGTTCCGCCGGTCGACTGTTTATCCACTACATCTAAATCATAAAGAACATATCCACCGCAGGCAGATCCGTCGTCAAATTCAACTAACCCTAACAACTTTCCGCTATAATCCGAGATCTTCAGAGGAGCATAATGCATACCATCAAAAACGAACTCATTTGTGCATCTATCCTTATAGTTATCGAATACAAAGGTTGCTGTCGCATTTCCCTCTATAATTGCGGCATCAAATGATACAGTAGCCGTGCCAGACACACTACCAGCCCGTACAATGGTCTGGTTTAGTCCTGGATCACTCATTGGATCTGGGTATAGTGAATTAACATTCTGGTGATAACACTGATCACAACATCCCCACGAGGTCATGCAGG
>CAZVAH010000384.1:0-1794 GCA_964625035.1 uncultured Bacteriovoracaceae bacterium
CGGCTGATTCTCCTCATTGATGCCTTCAAGGGCGTAGCCTACATTGTTTCTAAAATAGCCACAAAGATCTCCGGAAAAACCTCTTTTAGCACAATACTCAAAGTTCTTTGTGTTGGTGCCTATAGCCGCACACACAGGCGCCCAGTTTTCCGGGAAAACCGGGGCTATATCCATCGCGTAGAAAAGCTCAATCAGACCATTCATGGGCGGGATCCAACCCACGGGCCGCCCTTCGGCCTTGGCCCTGTGCCCATCAGCATAAAACTGGGTAATGATATCCCTTAGCGCCTTATTCGCATGAAGTCTCTTTCGGGTCTTTCCTGCCTCCATTATTTCCCCTCCAATATCTCAAAGAAACTCTCCAGCCTTGTCTGAACTTGTCCGGTTAGACCGCCTTCTTCTTCCAATTCTAACTGCATCTGGTAAATTCCCTTTTCATCTAAGACCTTTTTTAAAAAGGGATGATCTGAAAGATGTGGGTCACAAAACTTCTGATGCATAAAGATGACGGCATCCACATCAAATAAGGATACCATCTCCAGAATATAGTTCTTCCGTGCAGGGAAATCAGCCCTTGAACTGCACGGTGGTCTAAGAAGATAGTACTTGAGCAGGGCCCTCAGGGGTTCTTCATCTTCATGGATCCTGTCTTGAACCAGACGGAGACCAAGGCAGGTATCATCCGCAACAATATCTCCTCCCCTTTGCTCTATGAACCCCATGATGTCAACATCTGACACAACACTCCCGGATAGTAAAATCCTATGCTTCCCATTTTTTTTGGATGCTATTTTCTCTGCCATCGACAGATATTCCTGGTAATGCGGGATAAGCATCTCAACCGGCAATACCTGAAGGCAGAGATTGATATAGTAGATGTCAAGATAGCTTACAGAAGCACCTCTCTTCTTCACATCATAGATCTCTTTAATATACGCCCTGGCCTCATTATACAGATTGATTGATTCTCTCAGCTTGTCCACAGAAAAGCGTTTTTTCGTAAACCCTTCAAGGGCAGTGATGAAGCCTCTGTATTCCGCAAGGCCATATGCGATGGCCTCATCAATATCAATATAGGGGGGGCTTAAGAGAAAAGAGAACTTCGGCTTTAAGTTTCGACACCAGATGTTAAACAGCCCACAGGTCGCATCGCAGGTGTAAGAATGGACGATCCCATCCAAAAAATCATAATGGCCAGCCAGGCCTAAAGCCATAATATGCCTTGCCGGAGGGCATATATATGTCTGAAGAAGGGCATCCGCCTGACCAATATCCTCAGAGAGTCCCCAGAGCCTGACCGGCAGGATATCGAAAGCATGAAGGATCTCTACAGGGACATAGGAGCATAATGTCCCGATGACCAGACATCTATTTTCCCTTTGCTCCTCCTGGACTATTTCAATATGGTGTTGGTACAGCTCCTTGAAATTTGCGTTCACCCTCTTCCTCCACAGGCCGTGAATAAGGCTATAAAGCTAATCGTATCAAGGAAAGGTAGGTACTGTCAACCCCGGCACCGATTGGCCCATTCTGCTCAATGATCTAAGGATGTTTCTTTTTTGGCCGCGCTTGTCCTAAAAAATATAGTGCTTATCAAAACATATGATTTTTTTCGGTAGTTATAATACTTATCCTTTTTATCAGGCTGGTCATTTACGTTCCTATAAGTGGGGATTATGAAAAGCTTGTCATTAAAGGAATTTATTTCTGAGTTGACTGCGCGACTGGATAGATTTACCTATGGTTGTTTACATTTGCTCTGCATACAAAGGGGAGGCTCAAGGCCCTCCCGAT
>CAZVAH010000385.1:0-1787 GCA_964625035.1 uncultured Bacteriovoracaceae bacterium
CTCCTTACGTACTGAGGGAAACATCCATCCCTGAAAACTGGCCCCTGATCCCCAACCACTATTTTCATATAAATGCACTTCGGACATTATCTGGAAATAAGTCTATTCACTGTTCCCTATTTACTATTCACTTCTTTATCAATAGAGGTGTATACAGATGAGATGCGAATCCATGATATTGCCCATATCAATGCAAGTAATATCAAGGCAGAAGATAGGCCACCACATACCATGAGCATAAATCTATACCTGGAAAAGCCAGAGAGCCTTAACATATTCTCCTTATCAGAGGTGATACCTAAAATGAAAGATTTTGATTTGCCTTTTAGTACAGACCACGTCGCCCATTGTGGTGGAGAAAGGCTATCCCATTCAAACCAGTGAGTACCATCAGTGCCCTTATTTAGCTTCTCTATCATCTCTCTGGTATGATCTCTGAGGTTTGTTCCAAATACTTGTTCTACATGAGTCCCATAAGTCTTTATCTTGCCACTATTAGATGCAATTAAATGACCATCTTTTATAATAAAAAATTTAAATTGTTCTCCAAAAGGCCAGGACTCTTTGAATCTCTCTAAGGCTATCTTCTCAGGGGTTTTTGATAGTTGTGCAGAAAGGGAGTTCTTTGCCAGCATAAGGATCTTTTCTTGAAGTGTTTGCATCTTACCTAGATAGTTTGTTTGCCCTTTTGTCATTATAGCCCATACACATAACCATATGATAAGAAGAGCTATGATCGTGCCCACCTCAACCTTTGGGATCATCCTTGTTCTAGAGTCTTTTTTGTGTGATATGTTACCTGCCATATATGTTACTTATAAAATACAATAGTGGTATCATGCAACGTAAGATTTGTTACCCAAATCTATTGTAAAAAAGACACAGGTTGGATGGGGTTATTTTGTGTTAAAGTGATATAATCTATTGATTATAGGCTGATATTTTTGAATTGCCAAATTGGTATGATGTTTGCTTGAAGGGATGTGCGGTAAATGGATATGAGTAGAAGAGGGACGTTAAATATGATTATGAATAATATGGAGCCAGCCAAGGCCACAAAAATATTGGCAAAGACATTGTATAAGGAATTAAAGAAGAACGGGTTTAGTAATAAAGCAATTGTAGATTTTTCGACAGAAATAATGGAGTATCTAGCTCGGGATGTAAAGAGTGAGCAGGCCTCAAAAAAGGCTGTGAAGCAGGACCTTTCATTAATAGGCTAATTTGCGTCCACAAATCATTAAAACTATATATACCAGTTATTTTAATGTGCCATCCTTTAGATTAGCAAGGGCCGAGTTTATCCTTAATAATCTTTAGAATCTTGGATATCACCTCTTTTACACTCATCTGTGTTGTATTTACCACAATGGCGTTTTCAGGTACTATAAGTGGGGCAATACCCCTGGTTTTGTCTCGCTGGTCCCTTTTCTGGATCTCTTCTAACACTTGGTCAAAGTCCACATTTATACCTTTTGATATAAGCTCTTTGTATCTGCGGCTGGCTCGTTCCTTTGGGGAAGCATCGAGATATATCTTTACATCTGCATCTGGAAACACTACAGAGCCGATGTCTCTGCCCTCTGCTACCACAGAGCATGATAAGGGATATGATTTTTGTATCTTTACGAGGTGTTGTCTTGCAGATCTGAGGGTGGCTATCCTTGATGCAAGATTACTTATACGTGGAGAGCGAATCTCAGAGGAGACATCCTTCCCATCTACAAAGACCTTGTCTTTGATCAGTTTAATGGAGATGTTTGAGAGGATCTCGCGGCATTCTTTAT
>CAZVAH010000386.1:0-1786 GCA_964625035.1 uncultured Bacteriovoracaceae bacterium
ACGCATCACTACTATCCCAATGACAATCGCTGCCAGGAGTACTAACAATACCAGTACCAATACCATTCCTTCCTGGTTGTTTTTCATTATGACTGCCCCTTTATAAATGAGATTGTGATGCTATGAGAATTGTCCTTCACAGACCATGAAGATGTTACATCAACCTGTTTCATCCCTGTACCAGGCGTATCATTCTGGACAACCCATGTGATTGTATAGCTCCTTCCCGTGCCAGACGCGCTTAAAGGAGAACTGTGCGTCCCTGCTGTAAGAGAGGTATGAGTATAGCTCTGACCCATAAGGTATTCCACCTGATTCTGAGTAAGGTTCGTTGCATCAGTCACCTGCATACCAAAACTGCCACCCTTTACTGCCTCGCCCTGCATCTTTGCTACCCCTATGATCCCTACTGCAAATATCAGTATGGCTATTACCACCTCAATAAGGGTAAAACCTTCTCTGCTATATATTCTACCCATCTCTAATTCCCTTTTTGACACCTTTCGCCTTACAACCCTAGATTTCGACATCTTACCCTCCTCGTCAGTGTGCGGGTAATGGGCTGTCCTGTATCCGGGTCTATCTGTTCGCTGCGGACAACAATATTTAACACTACAGACCTTATATCATTTACACTACCAGCAGGATTATTATCGCTGTCAAAATAGGTGAATCCCAGGCTTGTGACATTTACAGCCAGGGATTGGCCACTCCTGAAAAGTGTTGCCTGCGCCATAGAATAGACTACCTGTTCACCTGCATCAATAGTACCACTTTCGTCGATATCCATAGTTACGCCTAAAGAGTTTGCTGTCCATGTAAGGATACCTGCTGTGGTATTGCCTGTCGGGTCGCAGCCCGCCATCCTTATATCCCTTTCCATTATATCGATTGATGCCCTTAGATCCTGCTGCATTGTGACAACCTGATGCTGTACATGCCCGGTTTTGTGCTGGGTTAGATAAGCAGTATATACAACCGCCATCAAAATGGCTGATATGACCAGGACTACCATTAATTCCACTAGGGTTACGCCTTTATTGTTATAGACGTCAGGTTTTGGAATATGATATTTTTTCTCAACTATTTGATTTGATTGTCTATTGTATTTTAAGATTCCGACTATCAAGATCCGATAACCTCCTATCTTATACTTATACTCCCACCAAGAGATAGTGTTATGGTCCTGGTATTATTGGCAGAGGGGGCCTTAGTACTCTGTACTACAATGCTGCCTTGCTGTAATGCAAGCCCACGACTATTGAAGCCGGTGGAATTTGCTGCCATTGCCCCAACTCCGGCAAAGTTTGGAGTTATATCGATAGCATCTTCTAAGGTAGCCCATGGCACGATTGGATTCGATAAGTCTGTTTCTACAATATATCTGTCCGATGTCGGCGACGCATTATCCTCAAAGCAGATCCTAACATCCTCATTGAATTTCAGCGCTGCCATCCTTGCCTGCTGAAGATGCGATGCAATAGTCCTTGCTGAGCTATTCAACCTTTGTTTTGCAAGCCAGCCGCTTAAATTTGGGGCGGCCAGCGCTGCACCAATGGCAACTATAACTACAACTACCATTAGCTCCATCATTGAAAAGCCTTTTATATCTTGTATGCAGACCAATCCCCTATACCTCATCTTATCTTGTATCGGCATAACCCCTCCCCAACTTAACATCGAGGACACCCTTTTTGCTACTTACCATCACTTTTCCATCCATATCTGTCCTGAACACCTTTATATCTTTAGCCCTTAACCGTTTTAGTGGTTTAGGGTGGGGTAC
>CAZVAH010000387.1:0-1783 GCA_964625035.1 uncultured Bacteriovoracaceae bacterium
AAGATCTCCGAGAAAACTCACATGGCAAACAAAAGACAAAAGACATTCTTTGCAGAAAAGATCATTGCCTACTTTAAAGATAAGGATATAGATTTATCCAACATAAATATTGCAGTGTGGGGACTCACATTTAAACCAAAGACAGATGACATCAGAGAAGCCCCAGCTATAGACATCATACAAATGCTTTTAGATCGTGGTATACATGTGACTGCCTTTGACCCTCTGGGGATAGACAAAGCACGTGATCTTCTAGGAAATAGCATATCCTTTGCAAAAGATAACTACACAGCCCTAAAAGACGCAGACGCTTTAGCTGTAATCACAGAATGGAACATGTTTAAGGCCCCGGACCTGGAAATGATGAAACAATTAATGAGAAGACCTGTAATATTTGATGGCAGAAATATATATAATGCTACCGAGATGAAGTCTCTGGGTTTCACCTATTTTGGTATAGGCAGAAGCTAAAACAAGTCAGTTGTCAGTTGTCAGTCGTCAGACTGTTGCCCAAAGAAATCCTTTTGAGCGGACATTTAAACGTTTTTTGCAAATACATCTTGGCGAAGCGAAAGGAGAAGTGATCCCTTCTGAGCCCGAGAGGATTAAAATCTGAGCATGACTTTAGAAATTGGGCAAAATAGCCATTAATGGATGGACACTATTTAACATTGCCTGGAGATTCAGGGGCATTAGGTTGCATTGGCGCACTTATGGGTTGAGATTCCATTATACTCTTAGTCGGTTTTTCAAATGCAAAATAGCCAAGAGCAAGGGATGTGATTAAGAATATTACAACTAAGACTCTGGTGGCCTTATTTAAAAAATCTGCAGGGCCTGCGCTACCAAATAATGCCTGACTCCCAGCCCCTCCAAAGACTGCCCCGATATCAGCCCCCTTTCCTGATTGCAATAATATTGCCACTACCAAAGTAATCGATACTAAGATATGGATTGCCAACAAAATACTGTTCATTTTTATTTACCTCCTAAAACCTGCTATCCTTCCAAAAGAGTACGGGTCTAAGCTGGCGCCTCCAACAAGGGCCCCGTCTATATCATCCTGTGCCATAAGGGTATCTACATTGTCCGGATTCACACTCCCACCATAAAGGATACGTGTGGCATTTTCAACACCATCACCAAATAGATCACTTAATATTCCCCTTATCCATTTATGCGTCTCCTGAGCAATCTCAGGTGTCGCGGTCCTTCCTGTCCCTATAGCCCACACAGGCTCATAGGCTATCAGAAGCGTACTAGCCTCATCTTTCGTCAGCCCGGCAAGACCTTGCCTCACCTGGGCTTGAACAACATCAAAGGTTTTTCCTGATTCACGTTCCTCAAGTCTCTCGCCCACACATACCAAAGGTATCAGTCCATTTCTCAACGCCATTTTAATGCGCTTATTTACGGTCTCATTTGTCTCAGAGAAATACTGCCTGCGTTCTGAATGCCCAACTAACACATATTTAACCCCTACAGAGCTTAGCATATGTGCACTTATCTCCCCTGTGAATGCGCCTTTATCCTCCCAGAATACATTCTGAGCCCCTATCTCTACTGTGGTATCATTAAAGGCCTCAACTAAAGGATACAGGTAAACAAATGGTGGACATAGAAATACATCCGCATCATTTACATCCTTTATTACATCTTTAAAGGCCCTCGCATATTCTAAAGCCTGATCAATATTTTTATGCATCTTCCAATTACCACCGAAAACAGGTCTTCTCATGCTCATCTATTCCACCCACATCTATTTATTCTTCAAGTGCCTCTA
>CAZVAH010000388.1:0-1780 GCA_964625035.1 uncultured Bacteriovoracaceae bacterium
GAATTCATATATCTTTAAAAGGAGTATTATATGCTCAAGACAGCTATAACTGAAATGTTTGGTATAAAATATCCTATCATCTGCGGCGGGATGATGTGGTTATCTAAATCCAACTTGTGTGCAGCCATATCCAATGCCGGAGGCATGGGCAACCTCACTGCTGGAAATTATGAGACAGAAGCAGAGTTTCGAAATGCCATAGAGAAAACGCGAAGTCTCACTGATAAACCCTTTATGGTAAATATTACTCTTCTCCCATCAGTTCACATTACCACAGAACACCATAAAATGTATGTAAAGGTGTGTGCCGAGGAAAAGATTGCTGGCATCGAATTCTCCGGAACCCCTGTAGATAAAGCATTAGGTATGGAGGCCATAGAGACCCTTAATAAAGCTGGAGTCAAATTGTTCCACAAGGTGGGGGCCCTCCGTCATGCCCTCCACGCTGAAAAGGTTGGATACGATGGCATCTATGCCGCCGGCATTGAAGAGGGCGGGCATCCCTTAGATGATGACGTGACAACCATGGTGCTAACCTCAAAAATGGCGGCCTCTCTTAATATACCTGTAGTTACTGTAGGAGGGATTGCTGATGGCAGGTCTTTAGCTGCAGCTTTAGTGCTTGGTGCCGAAGGTGTCATGATGGCAAGCCGGTTCGTTGCCACCAAAGAGTGCGAAGTCCATGATAATATCAAGCAGGAACTTATAAAGAGACAAGAATTTGAAACCACGATCTTTGGGAAATCCATTGGCCTCCAGGGAAGGGCATTGAAAAACAGGATAATAGAGGAAGTCCATGTCATTGAAGAAAGAGGCGGCGGCTTAGAAGAACTCATCCCTCTAATATCCGGAGAAAGGATCAAGGAGGCCTGGAAGAATGGGAATATTGACTACGCCCCTTTGATGGTAGGGCAATCCATAGGGCTTATCAATGATATCCCAACCTGCCAGGAACTCTTAGATAGAATGGCAGGCGAGGCAGTGGAATGCCTTATTAAAACCAATAAGAAGGTGCAGACATAATAGATCTAAAGACCGGCAGACAGGATACTGCGTTTTAGAGACAATAATGAGGCTTTGTCTGCCATCTCTATTTACATATCTATCCCGCCTAACTGATAGGCCATTCCATATAATATATGGCTATAGTATATCCTCAACCCTGCTAAATCGTAAGGTAAAAAGTGAAGCTAATCCTCTTTGCCTCTCGATTACCTCAAGATTACTCTTGATTCATTTTCGTACTAACAACTATTCCCATGTAAACCCTTTCTTGTTAAATGGGTAAAATATTCCACAAAAAAAGAAATATTTTTCATAACAGGCTCGATTCTTGCAAGAAAATAAATAGCACCTTTCATATTTTAATTTAAGAAATCAGATAGTTAGATAAAAATCAATAAAGGTGCAAATTTTGCATATTGAAGAAATGGATAAATGTGCAAATAGATATGCATGAATATTGGGATTATCTTTTTCAAATGTGTGAGTATTATCTTATTTCTTGAAAGCTTAGTGTAAGGAGGATGGGGAATGAGAGGGTTATTTAGAAGGTATCCAATATTTACGGTAATTGTTCTAGCTGCCTTTGTAGCGACTTCAGGGTGCATACCGACACCTGAGAATACAGAGGTTGTGGTATCGGATGGGATTACCAACAATGATACGACCACAAATCCAGATGAGATCTTGCCAAATGCCACAGTTTACCAAATAGCTAATAAGGACAAGAAGTCACTTCTCAAGTACCTACTTGCAGACAAGGTGGAAGGGCTTGAAG
>CAZVAH010000389.1:0-1770 GCA_964625035.1 uncultured Bacteriovoracaceae bacterium
GAGAAATCCCACGCTACAATTTCCGTCATTCCGGCGGAAGCCGGAATCCAGTCTTTTCAAGTAGTTGCAAATCACCTGGACTCCTCCCGGACTCGATCCGGGATCTACCGGAGTGACGACTTTTTACGTTTGTATCAAGATTAATTTTCCACAACCTTCGCCCTTCTCCGTTGCTCAAGGACTTCACGGATCTCATCAAAGCGCTCCTTGTTAATGGGCAGAATTTTTACAAACCATGCAGAGATGAGAAAGAGTATACCCGGGAAGATACCCATGAGTATCCTGATTGCAACAAGAGCAGACCCTGGTTGCCCCACTGTGCTTGCCTCTTCATAACCAAAGTGACCGAGAAGCAGTGAAGCCAGGGCTATGGCAAGGGCTGAGGCGCACTTATAGAGGAAAGTGGTGACCCCGTAGAAAACCCCTTCTCTTCGTACTCCATTTTCATATTCATCAACCTCAATGACATCAGGGATGATAGAAAAAGGTATGACCTGAGATGCAGATATGCCAATACCGGCAAGGATAGCAATCATAGTAACAAAGCCAAGGTTGCCTTCTGGCGCTACAAGGCAAAACAGTAATAGTATGGTAAAGTAGGTAACACCAATGATATATGCCTTCTGCTTTCCCCACCTGTTTCCAATACTAACCCAGAATGGAGCAGCCAGGACTGCAACCATAATGGGTATTCCCATCATAACAAAAGTAAGATCCTCAGGAACTTTTATTACATCCTTCAAAAAGAAGATAAATGTAGCAACAACCAGGTCTAAGGCAACCATGTTAAAGAGAAACATGCCAATAATGATTCTAAATTCCTTTAGACTAAGGATACTCTTTAGGGTAGGCAAGAGACTCTCGATGAATCCCTTGCTGCGGTCTGGTTCGGAGACTACCCTGATCTTTGTGCCTGAAAATGTTATCAATATGGACAAGACTATTATAATACCAAAGATTCCTCCCATTACAGGGTAGCTCTCTTTATAGGCCTCGCTTCCCGGAAAGATGGCATCAACAATTAATGCTACGCCTGCTGCAGCTACCAGGTTGCCTACAAAAGATAGGGCCATACGATAGCCTGAGATATTCAGGCGTTCATCATAATCCTGAGAGATCTCCGGCATCATGGCGTTATATGGTACAGCCACTACTGTGAGGGCGGTATTGAATATGAGCGTGATGCAGAAATAGTATATAATAAGGGCTGCCTCAGAACTGAAGGGTACTTGCCAGAGAAAGAAAAAGGCGAATCCAAGAGGTATACAGCCGAATAGGAGATAAACCCTTCTCCGTCCAAAGCGTGATATTGTGCGGTCTGAGATCATCCCCATAAGATAATCACTGATAGCATCCCATGCCCTTGCTACAAGGAAAATAGATCCAGCTATTTCGACCCTAAGGCCTGCAACATTGACCAGGAAGAAGAGGATATAAAAATTCAGCGTGGTGTAGGCGATATTAATAGCAAAATCTCCTACTCCATAGGCCAGCTTTTCTTTAACTGGGACTGCATCATTTTTGACCATATTAGATCCTCCTTTATATTTGCACAAATCACAGAAACAAGAAAAAACTTATTATAAGCATGTTCTATAGAATAAAGTAGTCTCACTTGTCCAAGGAATAAATCAGGAGTTGTCTCATTTTATCCTAGCACGACAGATTTATAGATGCATGAGTGCTATCTCGTAATGCCTTGTGCCTATTTTCATAGCAAAGTATTATAAAGGAGATATTCCAGACTTATTATGGAGTTGAACTTTGGCA
>CAZVAH010000390.1:0-1769 GCA_964625035.1 uncultured Bacteriovoracaceae bacterium
ATCGGCAATTGCCTCGATCGGATAGCTCAGATAGCCAAACATACACAGTCCTGCTCCGTTATAGACCTGGTTATACTTGCTACAGGCAGCAGCCTTAACTGCCTTCTCCTCATCAGCTACATATTTGGTATTCTTGTGGTAGAGCATCTTTGGCTTTGGTAGGCCCTTAACCTTTTTCCACAACTGATACATCTCATAGTAGAGTTGAGCTCCAATCGTGTGTCTACCAGGGGTGGGCTCTACGCTATAGTGAAGGGCAAAACCCGGATCACATCGGCCATCATGCATAGGTAGCTCCTGCCCACCTGCCTGGATGGCATACTTGATTAAATCCTTGCCAATCTTTTCAGCCGCAACCTTTGAACCATCAGCTAATATGTCCCCTATGCCCTCTCTTGCAACCATCTTTTCAATAAGGGCTATAATTGCTTGGGTATTCCCCCATTTAAGCTCAAGGCCATCTGTATCATCTAAACCAAGTATCCCTTGTTCAAAACATTCAATGGCAAAGGCCACTGTGCCCCCGACAGATATAGTATCCATACCTGCCCTGTTAAGGAGTTCATTCAAGTAGAAGATGCTATCCACATCATTGTTCATAAGGAGACCTCCCAGCGCAAGCACTGTTTCGTACTCAGGTTTGTGCGTCTCTTTATACTTGCCCTGGGTGGAACATATACCGCCGCACCCGATTGGACAGGAATAGCAGTGATATTTTTTTATCTCACAATCCTTAAACACATCAGGATTTGTTGTCTTTGATATCTTCAGACCAAAATCAACGTTGGTCCCCTTCCAGTTCTTTATGGGGGAGTCTCCCATCTCTATAGACATCTGGTTCATACTGCTGGTCCCCCATTTCTGGAGGAGGGACTTGTAAAGCATGCCATCCTGCGCCATCTGCGTTGGAAGCTTCCCCATGAGTACTCCAGTGTATGCTGCCATAGGACCAGGTGGAAAGGGGATTTTTAGTTTAACTACCTTGTTACACTTCGCGCTCAATCTCTTTATCTCATCACTATTTTGAGGCTTTATACTTTTGGTACCTGAAAGCACAACAGCCTTGAGCTTTTTAGATCCCATAACAGCCCCCAGGCCTGAACGCGCAGCTATCCTGCCTTTATCATTGCATATCCCAGAAATAAGACTAATCTTCTCCGCTGCCGGACCTATACATGCCACGCGTGAATTTTTGGCCCCTACTTCCTTTATAAGGACTTGTTCTGTCTCAACAGTATCATTCCCCCAGAGATGAGAGGCATCCCTAAGTTCTGCTTTATCATTATTTACAAAGAGATATGTAGGTTTATCACTTATACCCTTAAAGAATATTCCATCATAACCACAGCGTTTAATGGCAGGAGAAAAGTTACCCCCGCAATTGGCATCCCCCCAGCCACCTGTCAGCGGTGATTTCCCAACCACCATCCACCTGCCTGTGAGGAGGCTACCTGTGCCTGTCAAGAGCCCTGAGATAAACCCCAGAATGTTGTCAGGCCCTAGTGGATCAGCACCAGCAGGGATCCTGTTATAGAGTATATATGCCCCTAATCCAAGACCTGATAGATACTTTCCGTATACCTCATCTGGAATCACCTCTTCCTTGCATGTACCCTCCGACAAGTCCACAAACAAAATCTTTCCCATGTAGCCTTTTCCCATATTCTCCCTCCTTATTGGTCAGTAATAAAAAATAGATAGCTAAAAACGCTCCTATTCCTTAAATTAACGCCTGCAACGATAAAATCAACCCTTCCCATTTATATTTA
>CAZVAH010000391.1:0-1750 GCA_964625035.1 uncultured Bacteriovoracaceae bacterium
TTGCAAACCTCCTCGCAGATAAGACAGGTTGTGCATTTAAAGATAATGTCAGAAATCTCTTTGCCATATTTCAATGAACCCTCGAGGATATATAGGGCAATCGTATTATGACCTCTGGCCGTATAGTTCTCAAATTCAAGGAGTTGATATACAGGGCAAACCTTATAATAACCAGCCTTATCGCAGACCATCTCCGAGCACATGGAACAATGATTACACTCCCATATCTCTTTCTTGTATGCTTCAATCCTCATCAGTTATTCCTCCATTGATATCTTCCTTGGCCTCTTCATCAGGTATACCCAGACCGATCACCCCAGGGTTCATGATATTGTTCGGGTCGAGCGCCTTTTTGATGACCTTTAAAAACTCGAAATATTCGGGCTTAAAGTGTCTGATCAGACTCGGATTTTCCTTGCCTATGCGATAGGGCGCAACGTTATTCTCCATATACATCTCCCAGATATCCGTATAAAATTCCTTGGCCCTCTTAAGGTTAGTCTCGGCCCTCTTGGCCTCTTCTCCGGTAATCGGATTCTCGCAGGCCTTTGTGCCGTCTGCACCCCCGCATACATAATCAACCGCGGTTGAGACCACACTCTGACAGCAGGTTCCCCCGCCTAAGAGCAGCGGGAAGATGAAAAACTTATCAGCTCCGAGGAGATAAAAAGATCCGCTTAGGGCATCCCTGTTTTTATTCAGAACGCTCATGCCTTCTGTCACAACCTGTTTCCAGTTTAGAACAGGTGTGATGGAACAGGTACAACTGTCATTCGGGCCAGTCATACCACCATAGTAGCCACCGCCTGCAAATTCCACCTTGTCGATTACGCTGCCGCCGATTGCATGCATCAGGCCTTCGATGGGAATGGGTGTAGCACCCAAATCCCTGGCAATCTTGCGAACAGCCTTTTTCTGAGCCTTAAATACATCCTTATCATGGCCATCAATGGTCAGAAAGACAAGGTCCTTTTCCCCCACAAACGCCCTGAACAGGGCCTGCATCTTGGGATGCAGACCAACAAAGGCCATACCCCATAATTCGGTTACAAAACCATACCACCCCACCTTGTGAATAAACTCCAGGTAGTTATCAATATTGTCAAAGGCATACGCAAGGGTAGAGGACGTTGTAGGCTTGGGATATGTCTTCATAGAGATCTCGGTAATGATGCCAAACGCTCCTCCTGAACCAAGGAAGATCCCGGCCATGTCCGGCCCATTACAGCACCTGAAATACCAGGACTTGCAACTCTCATTAGCCAAAGAACCGGTCTCTATGATATCGCCATTTGGCAAGACTACCTGTAGGGTTAAAACATTTTCTATGGCCCAGCCGTATTTGGGGGCATTGATGGAGAAGCAGTTATGGCCCACACCAGCGCCCAGTGTTGCGCCATGCAGACCATGCGGGCCTAAAACACCCAGGGTGAGCCCCTTTTTATTGAGCTGATGCTCCAGGTCTCCCCAGCGGATACCGGGCTGAAACCTGACCGCGTTCATCCCCTCCTGATAATCAAGCACCTTGTTCATGGATGTCATGTCTAATATGATACCGCCCCTTCCCTTCAAGGGGGTGCATGCACCTGTCATATCATGACCGCCGCCCCTGGCTATAACCGGAATCTTGTACTTATTAGCCAGCTTTACTACCCCGGAGACCTCCTGTGCACTATGCGGCACAATCACGATATCCGGCGCAGTATATCTATCGGATAGGGGGTAGAAAAAAGAGCCCCCAAAATCCTCA
>CAZVAH010000392.1:0-1740 GCA_964625035.1 uncultured Bacteriovoracaceae bacterium
TGGGCAAGTCTGAAGAAATTGAGGGAATTTCTACCACCAGATATTATACCCATGCAGAATACTGCCTTTGTCTATGAAGGTGTTGGTATAGCTGGCACAAGGCTCTGGATAGACCCTGATCTTAACCTTGAGGGGGCATCCAGTAATGATAAAAAGATATTTGGCAGGGAGTTAAATAGGCTTGGAATCTCTTTGAGCGCCTTGCCCCATGGGATTCATAAGAGGATTATTATGACGCACTTTCCTCCTATATCACTGGATGGCAGGGTCGGTAGAGCAGTGGACGTGGCAGATGAATATGGATGCGATATATGGGTCTTCGGGCACATGCATCTTGGGGATATAGATTATTCTGGTTTTAACAGGACGATAGGTAGTACAAGATACGAGTTCGTATCTGCAGATTATCTGGATTTCAGGCCAAAGCTGATATCAGCAAAAGAATAAGTACAGGTTGCTATCTCTTTAGTCTTATTCGAAATAATTTAGATATTCAGATGGGATCTGTGTCTTATCTACCTCAAAAAGTTCAATTAGTATATCATCTGGGGCTGGCACCATAATGTATTTCCAAAACCCCAGATCGGTAATATCTTTTTTGAAGACAATTCCCTTGGACTTCATCCTCCTCACGGTCCCTTCAATATCATCAGTCTGTATCCCAAAATGATGTATGCTTCCCCTCCCAGGGTTTTTTGGGGGTTGATCATAGAAATGGAGCCTGCCGTTCCCAATTCTCATGAATACGTTTCTTGCCCCTGCAAACTCCATATCCAGAATAACTTTGCCCCCAAAAAGATCTTCATAGAACTCGATACTGCTATCAATATCTGAGGCAAATATATGAACATGGTGTATATGATTGGCCATATCTCTCCTGTTAAAGTTAGTTAATCTGGGTGTACTATGAAGAACAAAGACCTGATAATCAAGTCCCCCTATTTATTAGATTGCAATCTGGTATTATTTTTTCTTCATGCTTGCAAGAAGTGCATCAATCCTTGCATGGTTGTCATCCGAGCCGATATAGGCCCTGAAGAGCCATTCCTGCATCCTCATGGTACTATCTAAATCATTGTTAACAATGGTATGGCCGAGCTGCTTTGTCTCCTTGAGGCACTCCCTGTCATAACTAGCCATGATTCGGGCAATCTCTGTGACCGATTCAAGGAGCTTCCCATCGGGAAATACCTTGCTCACATAACCCATGCTCTCGGCTTCATGAGCATCATAGATTCTGTCCGTAAGGGCTACTTCCTTGGCGCGACCGAGCCCGATAATTCGCCACAAAGGATCTAGGACAGGCGTGAGTGAAAGCGCATTACCCTTATCTGGGCGGTTGATAGTGACAGGTGCTACTTTTTCTTCAATTGAAAGTATAAGATATTTTGTGTCCATATATTTCTCCTCATAAAAATCTGTTAAACCGGATTTCATATTAGCAAATTAGTTCAGATGCTGCAATCGCACGCAGAATTTTATGTCAAAACTCCATGATAATGTCCTCTTGTGGACTCATTAGAAATGTCCTTTTAAGATAGCACCTTCAAGGAGGTGCAAATGGCAGGAGGATTATTGATGAGTCAAAAGGAGCGAGAGCGTTTGGTAGTGTTATCGAGGGTAAAGGCGGGTGGATTATTGATCAAGGATGCATCTCGG
This sequence comes from uncultured Bacteriovoracaceae bacterium, assembly GCA_964625035.1. GTDB lineage: Bacteria > Desulfobacterota > Desulfomonilia > UBA1062 > UBA1062 > JAGGYK01. Next base: position 1,660 of record CAZVAH010000392.1, read on the forward strand.
ATATTATCGCTTTCCTATCGATCCGCCCAGGGCGGAGCGGACGGAGCGAACGGACTTGCAATGATAGAATGCTTATTATAC
>CAZVAH010000393.1:0-1706 GCA_964625035.1 uncultured Bacteriovoracaceae bacterium
GAATTATGATGAAATAGGTCTTGCGTTTGAAGATATGGCAGTTGGTCGTATTAGTGGTGTTGTGTGCGATAGCCCGACTGCAGCCAGTTATGCATTGCAGAAAAAGGAATACAAAGAGAAATTTATGATAGTAGGCGGGCCGTTTACAAATGAGTTTTATGGTATTGTTGTAAAGAAAGGTAATAAAGACCTGCTCGATCTGATCAACAAGGGTATCAGCGCTGTTCTGAAAAAGGGTATTGATAAGCAGTTAAAGGAAAAGTGGCTGAGATAACAGATATAGATAAAGATTCGGAAGACTTAAAGCAAACCACTATAGAAATTGGCGATGGCGCGGCAATACCCACGAAAAAAGATGTGGGTTTGTTTACAGCATGGAGGATTTCATTCTTTGGCGCCATCGCTATTATTGTATATTTAGTATTTACAAAACCGGATCCCTACCGGGAGATTATAGCCTTTGTACCGGATGGGATTCTGGTAACCTTTCAGGTAACCATTGAGGCGATCCTGTTTGCCTTGGTTATCGGTCTCTTTACAGGTTTGGGGAGGGTATCCTCTAACAGGATCATTAATGGGATTGCCTCATTGTATGTGGAGGTGATCCGTGGCATCCCTCTTTTGGTTCAGCTCTTTTATATCTATTATGCCCTTGGCCGGTTAGTGCATATACCTGATATTACAAGTGCGGTTATTGCAATGAGTGTCTGTTATGGTGCCTATATGGGGGAGATATTTCGTGCTGGCATTCAAGCTATCTCTAAAGGTCAGATGGAGGCAGCCCATTCCTTAGGTATGACTACATCGCAGGCTATGTACCATGTAATCCTCCCGCAGGCCATCAAGACAATCCTGCCACCTGTAGGCAACGAATTTGTTGCCCTGCTTAAAGATTCATCCCTTGTCTCTATCCTTGCTGTATCAGATCTCCTTAGAAGGGGCAGGGAATATGCTGCATGGACATTTTCCTATTTTGAGACCTACACAATTGTTGCACTTATCTATCTGATCATCACCTTATTTTTCTCGAAGATTGTCAGCATAATGGAGGACAAGATCAGTGTCAACAAATGAACGCCATAAGATGGTTGAATTAAGAGATGTGGTAAAGTATTTTGGGCAGCTAAAGGCCCTGGATAGGGTTTCACTGGATGTATATGATAGTGAGAAGGTGGTTATTATTGGGCCGAGCGGCTCGGGCAAAAGCACACTCCTTCGTTCAATAAATAAGTTAGAGGAAATAAATATCGGCCGTATCATTGTTGATGGTATGGATATTAACGATTCTGAGACCGATATCAACAAGGTTCGTGAAGAGGTTGGTATGGTCTTTCAATCCTTTAACGTTTTTCCGCACAAGACCGTAATCGAAAATCTCTCACTCGCACAGGTTGTAGTCCGCAAAAGGTCAAAAGCAGAGGCTAAAGAGATTTCCGTCGGACTGCTCAAAAAGGTTGGAATACTCGAAAAGGCCAATGAGTATCCTTCTAAGCTCTCCGGCGGACAGCAGCAGCGTGTTGCCATAGCAAGGGCTTTAGCTATGCAACCAAAGATCATGTTGTTTGACGAACCGACATCTGCCCTTGATCCTGAAATGATAGGTGAGGTATTGGATGTTATGGTAACCTTGGCCAAAGAGGGCATGACCATGGTGGTTGTATCCCACGAAATGGGCTTTGCAAGAGAGGTAGCAGACAGGATCATAT
>CAZVAH010000394.1:0-1703 GCA_964625035.1 uncultured Bacteriovoracaceae bacterium
GGCTAGGGGGATGTTACCCTTTGAAGGGAGTTAGGGGGATGTTACCCTTTGAAGGGAGTTAGGGGGATGTTACCCTTTAAGGTCATAAAATTCGACTCACGACTCTTAACTCTCTTTCCCGTCTTTCTGTCTGTTACTATTCACTATTCAATCTTTTACTATTCACTGCCTAAACAGCGGATCGACTATTTTTTCGACTGTCGACTGTTATATTATGCTTCTTGATCAAATCATGCAGGGTTGGACGGCTGATCTCCAATGCTATGGCTGCCTTGCTGATATTGTAGTTATATTTTATGAGTGCCTGTTTTATTGCCTTTATCTCCGCTTGATCACGTATGGATTTAAGGTTCTCACATTCACCATAGGCAGAATCAAAACCAAGATCAGAAGGGCTTATGGTTGTAGCCTCTGCCATGACCACAGCCCGTCTTATCTTGTTTTGCATCTCCCTTATATTTCCATCCCACACATAGCTTGTTATTGAATCCAAGGCAGGGGGGCTAAATCCTTTAAACCTGCGGCCTACCTCCCTGCCATACAGATCCAAAAAGTATCTTGCCAGCACAGGGATATCCTCAGGCCTTTGCCTTAAGGGGGGAACCTTAAATGAGACCACATTTAAGCGATAATACAGATCTTCTCGAAAGAGCCCTTTCTCAACTGCATCTTCTAAATCAACATTAGTAATCGCAATGACCCTGGCATCAATATCTATTACCATGCTCCCACCTACCCTTTCAATAGTTCCTTCCTGTAAAAACCTTAACAACTTTACCTGAAGGGCCAAGGGGAGTTCTCCTATTTCATCCAGGACCACTGTGCCTTCCGCTGCCACCTCGAGTTTCCCTATATGCCTGGTATAAGCACCAGTAAAGGAACCCTTTTCATGACCAAAGAGCTCACTTTCTAAAAGGTTTTCCGGAATTGCCCCGCAATTAATAATAACAAGAGGTTTATCTGACCTTTGAGATAGATGATGGATCACCTGGGCAAGACGTTCTTTGCCTGTACCGCTCTCTCCCTGGATCAATACCGGATAATCTGTGCTAGCAACCTTTTTGGCCCTATCAATCAACTCAATCATCCCTTGGCTTGTCGCTATCATACCTTCAAGGTATACATCATCAGTGACTATTCGTTTAAGGTTAGTTAACTCCCCCTCAAGCTTTGATATATGCATAGCCCTGTTAAGTATTGTCTTTAATTCTCCTATGTTAACAGGCTTTGAATAATAGTCATATGCCCCCAATGATACAGCCTCTAAGGCAGTTTCCCGATTAGTATTACCTGTCATAACGATTATCTTGGTTGCCGCTGCGGACATCAGAATTTCCTTCATCAACTTAAGTCCTTCTTCGGCGGTATCTGGATGCGGTGGCAGTCCAAGGTCTAAGAGCGTCACAAGTGGGCGCACTTTCTTCAGTAAATCAAGTGCATGATCAGCATCTGTTGCAACAGCAACATTATAGGTATCTGAAAGTCCCCATTTAAGCTGCTTGGCAAGGGCAGCTTCATCCTCTACTATAAGTATATGTTCTTTATCAGACATATGACCTCCTTTATGTCCTGATGTAATTTTGTGTTATGAAATATTGGCTTCTCAATTTAGTAGGGCATATTTCCCTTAAGCGGACTGATGAGCCTTACCAATACGTTGTAGGGCATATTTCCCCTGAACGGGCTGATGGGGACATCGGCCC
>CAZVAH010000395.1:0-1693 GCA_964625035.1 uncultured Bacteriovoracaceae bacterium
TCTCAGATTTCATGAAATTTAACTCTTATATTAAATGGGGCCTGTTTTTTGTGCTCCCCTGCTATCTTTTCGACCAGCTGACAAAGTGGCTCATATGCAGCCACTTTAAAATAGGCCAGGGGGTCTCTATCCTGCCAGGTTTCTTTGAGATTATCCATGTCCGAAATACAGGCGCTGCCTTTGGCATCCTGCAGGGCATCCCAGGGGCGCTTAGAACATCCTTTTTCTTTATAATCACCATCATTGCATGTGTAGCAATAGTCTTTATATTAAGACAAACAGAAAGACACTCAGGCCTTATAAGGTTTACTCTTTGCCTTATACTTGCCGGTGCGCTTGGCAACCTTACTGACAGATTGAGATTGAATGAGGTGGTGGACTTTATAAACATTCACATCGGCAGATATCACTGGCCCACCTTTAACATGGCGGATACATACATATCCATAGGTATAGTGTGCCTGATACTATATACAATAATAACAGCAAAAAAAGAGCAGCGTCAGTAGTCAGTTGTCGGTTGTCAGGGGAAAGGCAGGGTCAGGTCTTGAATCGTGAAAAACTATAGGGTACACCTAAACTGTTATCCAGCATTAAAGATTGTTGACAATTATAAATATATCCTAGTATATACTCAAGATTGATTTGAGGAGGCTATGCTAGTGCGGAAACTGAAGACTGTAATGATAATTTTAATGATAGCATTACTCCTTGGAGGTGCTGGGTGCGGGGTTAGCAACTCTCATAACGATGATAATCTGGCACTATCCACACCCATTCAGATGGAAATACCCACTGGTCATCTTCAAACAAAGGTAGGCCTTTCAGGTTTTGTCTTTGGTACCTTTCTGCTGCTAAATGCATATCTATTAATTATTACTAGCTGCATAACCCTTGTCATTAAGGGACAAACCATAAAAAAGATATCAGATACAACAAATATGATCTTTGAGATGTTAAGCGTTTCCTCTAAAGGAAGGGCTATGCTATCCAAGCTCCTTCAAATGTTAAGCGATGATAATACCAGGATACAACTGGGATCTGCAGGCCTGATTATAGGTATAGTACTGGCTTATCTGGGTGCATGGATTGCAACATAAATCTACACTGAAGGCCTTATTCACCACAGAGCACACAGAGTTTGTCTTTTTTATCCAATCAAAAAGATCTAAAAGGATTGATCCCTAAAGGGGTTCACGGTTTTGGTTTGCCAGTGTTTACTGGCAAACCAAAAAGATATTTTCTCTGCGAGCTCTGTGGTGAATAATAAAACCAACATAACTATATAAATATTTTTTTCATATAAAATGCACTTCGGACATTATCTGGAAACAAGTCTATTCACTATTCACTATTTTTACATAAGCCTTTTGATCATCTTTGCAAACTTATGCTCATCCATAAACTCAAGAAATCTGCACCCAATATCAAGGCCATGCCACCAACATACCTTCATCTTTACCAAGCTCGCTCTATCTCCTATACGGACACCAACCTCCCTGTTAGCAGAAATAGCTTTTTTAGATTTTCTGATCCGCATACCACCCTGAGAAATATTGATTGCAGTAGAATGTACCAGGGAACCTTCCTCCTGGTTTATCTCTACCGGGATAGACATATATACCCTGGGATACCCTCGTCTCTCATCTTCCATATCACGATACCTCTTAATATTAATATAATGCATAAAGAC
>CAZVAH010000396.1:0-1691 GCA_964625035.1 uncultured Bacteriovoracaceae bacterium
ATACTTGACCATCCTATCTTGATCGAGTTAGATATATAGTTCTAACAAACTTAAAAGGGTCATTATTATGAACATATTTAAGGGCCTGCATGCCTTTATCTGGCAGGATTATACAGAGAATAACTGCAATACCTATCTGATAGACGCCAGTAAAAAGATCCTTATTGATCCAGGCCATGCTCACCTTTTTGACCATGTAAAAAATGGGATGGCTGCCTTGAATGTATCCTTAGATCAGATTGATGTTGTTATTGCAACACATGGACACCCCGATCATTTAGAGGCAGTAAGATTCTTTGATAAGCCGACCTTATTTGCCATGAATATGGAGGAATATCAGTTTATCAGCGAACTGGCCGGAGACTACATCAAGATCCCTAAGCCAGATTTCTTCTTAAAAGAAGGAGACTTGATAATCGGCGATGAGCGTTTCGAGGTCATCTCTACCCCGGGGCACTCTCCCGGGTCCATCTGCCTGTACTGGAGAAATAAAAAGGTGTTGTTTACAGGTGATGTAATCTTTAATCAGGGTATCGGCCGTACTGACCTGCCTGGCGGAGATAGCAGCCTCCTAAAGGACAGTATCAAGCGGATAAAAACCCTGGATGTGGACTACCTTTTGACCGGGCATGGAGACATTGTGGCAGGTGGTAATGCAGTGAAGGCGAATTTTCAGAATATCGAGAACTACTGGTTCAATTATTTGTAAGAGACTTCAGCTGTCTTAAAAAATCCGTGTTTAATTGTTGTTCAAATGCCATCCAGCCCTCATCGCAGGCCATATTAGGGATCACGGATGAGCCGCGGATGCCTCTTTTTTCCAAAACTTCCCTGAGGTGTTCTACATATCTTGCCTTCTTAGCATCCATATCATCTTGATACATCTGAATCATCTCAAAAAGAGGATCTGTGCTGATGCCCAGTACCTCTTCAAGGGCATAGAACATCCTTTTATTATCACCTCCAAGCTGTATATGTGTAATAAGTTCCGCCTTCAGGATATCCCTTAGCGCTGCGAATTTTTGTTCTCCAGCTACGAGTTCAGTCTTTAATTCTGCAACTCCCATCTTCCCACCAAGGAATCTTTGCACCCACCCCACGGCCTTGTCGGCCCAATCCTTTCTATGGAAGGCCTCTTTTTCCTCTTCGGTCATGGTCAGGTTCTTTGTCCGTTCCATGATGATATCTATAGTGCTTTTTATATCTGCCATTTCCTTCACATCCCTAATGGAATACAATCGAAAAAAAGATACCCTAATCCCTTTACATAATCAAGGGCCCAAAAGGGATCTATGGGAAGTCCTGAAATTCATTGTGTATCTCAAACTCCATATCTACAACACCTTGACAATCTTTCTTCTGATGTAATAGAATTTAAAATAATGTTAGAGTCTTACGTGCAGAAAATGACGCGTTTTTACCGACAGTCAATACATCCATTATCAAATAATCTGATACGCTCTTTGATCTTGCTTCTCCATCCTATCTGATTGTCTTCTTCGCTCAAGGAGAACTGTACCACCAAAAAATTTTGAGGGGGAAAAGATGAATTCAATAAAACATAGTAAGGTCTTCTCTGATGATGATCCATTATCCATGGTACGGCGTTCCATGCTCTATGCATGCGGCCTAACCTACAAAGAGATAAAAAAGCCCATAGTAGCGGTGGTAAACACCTACAATCAGATGCA
>CAZVAH010000397.1:0-1689 GCA_964625035.1 uncultured Bacteriovoracaceae bacterium
TGGTATACCAAGAGATCATCCAATCTTTAAGTATGCACGCAAAGTGAGTTCTGAGATTGAGGTTCCATCCAGGTTACTAAAAGGCAAACTCATAGCAGTCACAGGAACAAATGGCAAGACAACCACAGTAACTCTTATACACAAGATACTTGATGCTGCGGGTTTTGATGTAGCTCAAGGCGGCAATATATCTCCACCATTGATTGCGCTAGTGGAGAGAGACCCTTTGGTAGTAGTAGCAGAGGTAAGTTCCTTTCAGTTGGAGTGGATAGAAAAGTTCAAGCCAGATATAGCAGTATGTATGAATATCACCCCTGACCATCTGGATCGATATATGGACATGGAGGAATATGTAGCTCAAAAACTAAGGATATTTGAGAATCAGGAATCAGATGGATTTGCAATAATAAATGATAGTGACACCTATTTGGCAGATATCAGAACAAAAGCTAAACTCGCAGGATTTGCACCAAACAAAGGTAAAAGAAGATACGGGGCCTATATTAAAGATGGCAGAATCTGGTTTTATGGAGAATTGGAGGGGGCAGGCCCTTTGGTTGAGTGTGCTTTGCCTCTGGGAAATGGTGTCATAGAGGATATGATGGCATCAGCATTGGTTACCAGACTCATGGGCGTGGATATACCTGTAATGGAGGATGTATTTAAGAAATTCAAGGGCATCCCTCATAGGATGAATCCTGTGACAGAGATAGGTGGAATCAGGTTTATTGATGATTCCAAGGCCACCAATGTAGGGGCAGTAGAAAAGGCATTATCTGGGGTGCCAGGACGTGTAATCCTTATCCTTGGAGGAAAGGACAAAGGTGGTGACTTTTCAGCAGTGGTATCTACGTATAAGACAAAGATAAAGAAGGCTATTCTTATAGGGCAGGCATCTAAGAGGATAGAAAGAGAAGTCTCTTGTTTTGTAGATGTGGAGTATGCCCCAAGCATGCAGCAGGCAGTACGCCTCGCGTATTTGGATGCATCGCCTAAGGAAAGTGTGCTTTTGAGTCCAGGCTGTGCCAGTTTTGATATGTTTGAGAGTTACGCGCAAAGGGGAGAGGTTTTTATAAGATGCGTAAAAGACCTGATAAAGAACAAGAATTAAACTTTGACCTGATCTTCTTGATAGCAAGTCTAATGCTTTTGAGTTTAGGTGTAGTAATGGTGTATTCCTCAAGTTTCTTTGTGTCTAAAGAGAATTACGGCAGTGGTTTCTTCATCATAGGAAAACACATTCTTCATCTATGTATAGGGGTAGGTATAATGTTTTTTTTGATGAGATTGGATTATAGGAAATTCAAATCCAAACCCTTAGGCCTTTTTGCCCTTGGCACAGGCATTATAGCCCTGTGTTTATGCTTTATACCTGGTATTGGTTTGTCAGGTGGTCATGCGAGGAGATGGATCAATATATTTGGTTTTACCGTTCAGTCTTCAGAGATAGTAAAGATCTCCCTTATCTTTTTCATTGCACAGTTTTTATCAAGAAAAGCAAAATCTATTGGTAACTTTTCAAAAGGGGTGCTCCCTATACTTTGCATAATATCGTTGGTGGTATCCTTGATATTTATAGAGCCAGATTTTGGTACTGCCGCAGTAGTAGTCATATGGGTGATGATGGTATTGTTTGTGGCAGGTATGAGGTGGAAGCATCTAAGCCTTATGGTGCTAGCTGGTGTGCCT
>CAZVAH010000398.1:0-1688 GCA_964625035.1 uncultured Bacteriovoracaceae bacterium
TAAAGGGTATGGCAGAAGATCTCTCTGGTAAGTTTAAGAATATTGTGCACCTGGGTATAGGCGGGTCCTCCCTGGGGCCAAAGGCCATATTTTCTGCCCTAAAGGGGCCTTTCCATAATCATGTATCAATCCCTAAGATGTTCTTTCTTGAGAACATAGATCCTGAATACATAGCCTCCCTCTTAGATTACATCTCACCTGAACAGACCCTGTTTAATGTGGTAAGTAAATCAGGTGCTACACCAGAGACTGCATCTCAGTTTATGGTGGCATTTGACCTATTAAAAACCAGACTTGGAAAGTCATACAACGACCATCTTGTATTCATTACAGACCCTAAAGATGGAGTGCTGAGAAGGTTGGCATCCGCCCATGGTATAAGGAGTTTACCCATACCCAAGGAGGTAGGAGGCAGATTCAGTGTGCTTACCCCGGTGGGGTTATTTCCAGCTGCCATGTGCTCTGTAGATATAGATCGGCTGCTCAATGGTGCTGCCAAGATGGCAGATATTGTAACAAGCCCTGATGTGTTTAAAAACCCTGCATACATGTATGGCTGTGTTCATTTTATTGCCTTTATGAAGGGTATAAATATCTCTGTTATCATGCCCTACTCCAATGCATTGTATGATATTGCAGACTGGTATCGCCAGCTCTGGGCAGAAAGCTTAGGCAAAAAGACATCCTTAGGGGGCAAGACACTATTTACTGGCCAGACACCGATCAAGGCATTAGGTGCTACTGATCAGCACTCACAGGTTCAATTGTATATGGAGGGCCCCTTTGACAAGATCATAAATATGATAACTGTAAGACACTATAGAAAGGATATAAGAATACCTGCAATATTTAGTGATATCAATGAGTTATCCTATCTTGGATCTAAAAATATCTCAACGCTCATCAATGCAGAGGCAACAGCCACAAGGGCTGCCCTTATAAAGAATGGGCGTGCTACTACACATATAGAGATTGATACCATAGATGAAGAGACACTTGGTGCCCTATTTATGTTTTTTGAGACCTCTACTGCCTTTATGGGCTATCTACTAAACATAGACCCATTTAATCAACCAGGGGTAAAACTAGGGAAACAACTTACATCTACTCTTATGGGTAGGCCTGGCTTTGAGGACAAGATAAAGACTCTAAAGACCATAGACTATATGAATATCGAGATATAAAATTGGGAGAGATAAGTCTATTATCAAAGGATGTAATAAACCATATAGCAGCAGGAGAGGTCATAGAAAGGCCTGCCTCTGTGGTCAAAGAATTGGTAGAAAACTCTCTTGATGCATCATCAACTAATGTATCAGTAGAAATAGAAGGGGGCGGAGTATCTCTTATCCGTGTAGCAGATAATGGTTCTGGCATGGATAAAGAGGATCTTGAGATGGCAATACTAAGACATGCCACAAGCAAGATTACCTCTACTCAAGACCTCTTTAATATCCACTCCTTAGGGTTCAGGGGTGAAGCCCTTCCCAGCATTGTATCTGTGAGTAAGGCAAAGGTTTCCACAAGAAAGAAAGGATCGCCTTTTGGCTGGTTTATCTCGATTGAGGGAGGAGATATCATAGACAGCGGCAAGGCAGGGATGCCTGAAGGCACCATCGTAGAGATAAGAGACCTGTTTTTTAACACGCCTGCCAGAAAAAAGTTTTTAAAAACTACAGCCACTGAAC
>CAZVAH010000399.1:0-1675 GCA_964625035.1 uncultured Bacteriovoracaceae bacterium
GTTATAAAGGACTCGCTCCCAGCACCTCCAATAATAAAGGCCGCTAAGGAGATAATTGGAATTGAAAGTCGGGCAGGGATAAAGTTTGCAACATCGTCCAGGCGTGCCGAACACCTTCCGAATTCCCGATACTCTTCATTCTTGTATCCAATCATTGAATCAAGGGTATTAATCATTTTATAGGTCATAGCTAAAGAAGCTCCCCCAAGTGCGGCAAAAAATAAAGGTGATACAACGCCATCCACAAGGTTTTCCGCAACACTTTCCACTGTACCCCTCATCACGCCTTTCTCATCAAGGGTCTCCACATCCCTTCCAACGATATGAGATAATTTGTATTTTGCCTCTTGGAGTTTGCCATATTTTAATGTCTTGTAAATATCCATAGCTGCTGATCGTAAAGATTTAACTGACAGGGTATAATAGATAAGCACAATCTGCATGATTGTATAAAAGTATGGGTGAATAACCTTTGCAACATAAAGAACTCCCCATGTTATTATAAATGTGCCAAACACAAGCGAGAACGCAAACAAGTAGCCAGAGGCAGTCAGACTAAAGTTAAGTTTTCTAAAAGATGGCTCCCATACCTCGATCCATTTACCTATCCATCTAATTGGATGGGGAAGCCATCTTGGGTCTCCCAAGATTAAATCGAGTAAAAAAGCTAAGGGCAAAATATACAAAAAAGGAGCAATTTCCATATCAGGCAAAGATTTCCCTAAGTCTATTGGCAACAATGGCGTTGATCTCTGAGCTTTTCAGGGTGATCCTGACAAATTGATCAGAAATACCTTTAAAATTGCTACAATTACGCAGCAAAACTCGATGTTTAGCCATCTTCGAACAGAGGTGTACAGCATCAAAGCGCTCTTTGATCTTGATCAGGACAAATGATGTCATACTCGGGAAAAGTTTCAGTGCAAGTGTGTTTTTAAGCCTCTCTGCAAGCATGTATTTTTCTTTAGCGACATAGGCCTGCGTCTCCTTGAGAAAGGTATCGTCCACCAAAACATGTTCCAGTAAAAAACGGCCGGCAATCTGGGCCACACTATTCACACACCATGGTTGGTAAAGCCGTTTGAATTGTTCTATTATTTCCGGTGAAGCAATCAAAAAGCCGAGTCGCAAACCCGGAACCCGAAAACTTTTAGAGAATGAGTGAAGGACCATGACATTGTTAAGACCAGCCTGGATCATGGTCGTTTCATCATATTCATCTGTAAAAGGTAAATAAGATTCATCTATCAAAAAACGGATTCCGGGATAAGCTTCACATAGTTTTAGCAAATCTCTTTTTGTAATCAGGTTGCCGGTCGGATTATTTGGATTGCAGATAAAAACCGTATCAATGTCTACTAAATAGGCTCTAATATCCATAATATTAGGCTGAAATAGATCTGGTTCTTCTGCCATCATATATTCGCAGTCTATCTTGTACATCTGGCAAGCGTCACCGTAATCTGTATATGTAGGGCCCAAAATAAGGGCTTTTTTAGTTCCAAGAGCCAGGGGCAGGGTATATATAAACTGGGTTGTTCCATTCCCAGCAAGAACCCGGTCTGCTCTTATTTTATGGTGGCTTGCAAAGGCCTCTAAAAGGGTTTTACTATCAACCTCCGGGTGGACATTAATTGCACTAAGGTGTTCTTTAAGATACTCAAGAAGTCCAGGG
>CAZVAH010000400.1:0-1234 GCA_964625035.1 uncultured Bacteriovoracaceae bacterium
GTAATTAATGTATTTTATTGAGGTATACTTAAGTCGATAGAAATAGGTACAGAATATGGCTAAGGATAAGATAACGGTAATGCTAGTAGATGATGACGAGGGGATTAGGAAGTATGTGTCAAAGCTCCTCACCCAAAAGGGATATGATGCAGTAACATCTCCAGATGCTAAAGATGCGCTGGAAAAGTTACGCCTAGGAGCTGAAGTTTCCCTCGTTATACTGGACATCCTGATGCCTGATATGGATGGTTTAGAGGCACTGGGTGAGATAAGAAAGATATCAAAGGATCTACCGGTGGTGATGCTCTCCGCTCTGGGTCAGACAAAGACTATTGTAAAGGCCATGAAGGCAGGGGCAACAGATTATCTGGTAAAGCCTTTCGAGGAGGAGGAACTTGAACTTGCCATCTCTAAGGCCCTTGAAAAGAAGCGATTACTTGCTGAGATATCCGACCTGAAGAGAAGACTCAGGGCAGATGAACAAAAGGGTGAATTTATATTTGTAAGCTCCAAGATGCAGAGGATAAAGGATATTATTGATCAGGTGGCCGATACAGACGTAAGTATATTGATACTGGGAGAGAGCGGCACAGGCAAGGAATTAGTAGCACGGGCTCTTCATTATAGTTCGAGTAGGAGCGATAAGGCATTTGTAAAGGTGAATTGTGCTGCACTGCCCACAGAGCTTCTTGAATCAGAGCTCTTTGGATATGAGAGGGGGGCCTTTACTGGTGCATACAGGGCAAAGGCTGGAAAGTTTGAATTGGCAAATAATGGGACGATATTCTTGGATGAAATCAGTGAAATTGCTTCGCCCATACAAGCAAAGTTACTCCAGGTGCTTCAAGAAGGGGAGTTTGCTAGATTAGGAGGCAAACAAGATGTTAGTGTAAATGTGAGGATTATTAGTGCCAGTAATAGGGATTTGGAAAAGGATGTAGAAGAGGGGAGGTTTAGAGAGGATATATATTACAGACTAAACGTAGTAAATATACGCGTGCCTCCTTTAAAAGAAAGGCATGAGGATACCCTACTTCTGTTTGAGTATTTCCTAGATTTATATAACGAGAAATACGGAAAGTTGATACAAATAGATAATGATGAGGTCTATCCTTTGTTGCTTGATTACTCCTGGCCCGGCAATGTGAGGGAGCTTAAAAATTTGATAAAGCGTTTAGTAATTCTAGAGGATGTAAACGATTTTAAAAGGTGTCTAAACATAAATAGTTTTACC
>CAZVAH010000400.1:1244-1664 GCA_964625035.1 uncultured Bacteriovoracaceae bacterium
ATAAAATGCCTCAAGGGAGAAAGTATCAAAATAGAACCAAAAAGGATATTTCTGAGGACATAAATATAATCTCTCTAAAAAAGGTAGCAAAAGAGGCCTCAATGAAGGCAGAGCAGGAAGTGATTTTAAAGGCCTTGCACAGCACCAACTGGAACAAGAAAAAGGCTGCTAAAAAGCTTCAGATTAGTTATAAGGCCTTGCTTTATAAGATAAAAGATTGTGGGATAGAAGAGTAAAATTTGCCTAGAGAGGTGTCATGTATACTGAGTTCTTTGGGTTGAGAGAGAAACCATTCAATATTACCCCTGATCCAAAATTTCTATATTTAAGTCCTGTCCATAAAGAGGCGCTTGCGCACCTAATCTATGGGATTAAGCAAAACACAGGTTTTGTAGTTATCACAGGTGAGGTGGGCACGGG
>CAZVAH010000401.1:0-1654 GCA_964625035.1 uncultured Bacteriovoracaceae bacterium
TCATCTTTGGTTGTGCCCGGAAAGGGCATGGTAGTTTATAAAGAATTAGAGATTATGAATTCTTAATTCAAAATTCATAACTCATAATTAAATATAGGGGTGATTACCTATGATAAAGGTCGGTGTTGTAGGAATAGGCGGGAGAATGGGCTCTCTCATATGCAAAGGGGTTATCAATGCCCCAGATATGACCCTAACAGGGGCACTGGAAAAGGATGGGCACCCCAGCATTGGTAAGGACGCAGGGGTGGTCTTAGGTATAGGTCATCAAGGGGTGAGCATAACGAGTGATTGTAGCCTCTCATTTGGGAATGCTTCAGTGATAATCGATTTTTCCATACCAGAGGCTTCCATTGCCCATCTGGGTTTTGCTGCTAAGACAGGCAAGGCCATGGTAATAGGCACGACAGGATTCTCTAATGATGAGAGGACTATTATAGAGAATCTGGCTGCTAAAACACCTGTGGTAATGAGCCCAAACATGAGCATTGGCGTAAATGTGATGTTTAAGATGGCAGGTTTGCTGGCTAAATTTCTTGATAATTCATATGATGTGGAGATAGTAGAGGCCCATCATAGATACAAAAAAGATGCGCCATCTGGAACTGCAAAGGGGCTCGCTATAGAGGTGGCCAAAGCAAGGGGAATTGATCTGGATAGATATGTGCGATATGAGCGATATGGAATCATAGGTGAAAGGCCAGCAGATGAGATAGGGATACAGACTATCAGGGCAGGTGATATTGTGGGTGAGCATACCCTTATATTTGCCGGCAGTGGTGAACGTTTAGAACTTGCCCACAAGACAAGCTCACGTGAGAATTTTGCTCTCGGCGCATTGAGGGCTGCCAGATGGATTGCAAATGAAAAACCTGGTCTTTATACTATGGCAGATGTGCTGGACTTTAAATGAAGATAGGTAGGGCCATCACCGAAGGTGACGACATTGTATGGTGTGCCAAGGGGGACGATAATAGAATCTGCAAATTTGATCCTGATAAAAAGGCCCTTGAAGAAATTGTAGAGATAAAAAAATTACTGGCGCCGGTAGAGTCCACAAAGATCGTTGCCGTAGGGCTTAACTACAGAGACCATGCCAAAGAATTTGATCTTAAAGTCCCAACAGAGCCAATGCTATTCCTAAAACCACCCAGTAGCGTTATAGGGCCAGATGAAGCAATCATATACCCCAAGGGGATAGGGAGGCTTGATTTTGAGGCAGAACTGGCCATAGTGATATCAAAAAGATGTAAGGACGCCACCTTTGAGTCAGCAAATGATTATATACTTGGATACACCTGTTTTAATGATGTAACAGCAAGGGATATTCAAGAAAAAGATGGCCAATGGACAAGGGCAAAATCATTTGATACATTTGCTCCCATTGGGCCGTGGATCATTACTGATATCAAGGATGCAGGAAACCTCAAGATCTCTTCTAAACTCAATAATGAGACAAAACAATCCTCATCCACCTCAAACATGATCTTTAATGTATATTCCTTGGTAAGCTTTATTTCATCCATTATGACCTTAGAACCATTTGATGTAATCGCCACCGGTACCCCACCCGGAGTAGGGCCTATGTCACCAGGAGATGTCATCAGTGTAGCAATTGAAGGGGTCGGTGAATTAAGAAATAGGGTAATAAAAG
>CAZVAH010000402.1:0-1649 GCA_964625035.1 uncultured Bacteriovoracaceae bacterium
CAATTACGCCAATCATCATGGCAAATGCAAAGGTATGTATTACACTACCCCCAAAGATAAACAGGCAAAATACCACTAAAAATGTAGTCAGTGATGTAAGGAGTGTACGGCTCAATGTCTGATTTATACTGCTGTTTAATAACCCTGTGATACCAATATTTTTCCCCTGTTTTTTCATGTTTTCCCTTACCCGATCGAAGACCACAATAGTGTCGTTTAAGGAATAACCCACTATAGTAAGCAGGGCAGCGATTACAGGCAGGCTTACTTCTCTACCTGTAATGGAAAATATTCCTACGGTGATAATCACATCATGGATCAGGGCAACAATAGCACCCAGAGAGAATCTCAATTCAAATCGCCACCATACATAGATCAAGATCCCTATTCCGGCATAAAACAAGGACAGGATTCCCTTCTGCTTCAGATCCTTGCTCACTGTTGAACCTACCATCTCAATCCTACGGACATCCACATTGGTCTCTCCAAAGGCAGTATTTAAGCTGTCTTCTAACTTGATGGAGAAACCCTTTGTTGATTCATCGCTCATAGATGTCCGTATAAGAAACTCCTCGTCTTTAAGATTACCCACACCCTGAATAAGGGCACCTCCCAGACCTATTGGCTTCAGTGCATCTCTTATATCTTGTGTTTGAACTGCCTTGTTGAATCTTACCTGAATGAGCGTACCACCAGCAAAGTCAATACCATAATTGAGGCCTTTATAAAGGAATAGGGATATTATACTTATAATAATAAACAACCCTGAAAGGATGTAAGCAATCTTTCTTGCACCCATAAAATCAATATGTGTACCTGGTTTTATCAGCTCCATTTCTACCTCCTAGATATTGACATACTCAATCTTTTTATATGTAACAAACCACTCAAATATCCACCTGCACAGCACAAGTACAGTAAACAGAGATGCTATAATACCAATAGATAGGGTTACGGCAAACCCCCTTATAGGACCTGTACCAAACTGGAATAAGACAAGGGATGCTATCAAGGTCGTAATATTTGCATCAAGTATTGTAGACAGGGCGTTCGAATATCCTGATTCTACAGCTGCCTTGGGCGTCTTGCCAAGCCTTATCTCCTCTCTTATCCTTTCATATACAATCACATTTGCATCCACTGCCATGCCAATAGTAAGAACTATACCGGCAATACCTGGCAGGGTAAGTACAGCGTGGAAAATGGCCAAGGCCCCAACTATAAGGAAAAAATTGCATACCAAGGCAAGATCAGCTAAAAGCCCTGACCATTTATAGTAGATGAACATAAATAGTATCACCAAAATTCCACCTACGATTATAGAAACTATTCCCTTGTGTATTGAGTCATGGCCTAATGAGGGGCCAACTGTACGATTCTCTAATATATTCACAGGGGCAGGTAGCGCACCGGCCCTGAGTACGATTGCAAGATCGCTTGCCTCCTCTAGGTTGAACCTGCCTTCTATTATGGCCTTTCCCCCTGAAATAGGCTCTTTTATCACAGGTGCAGAATACACCTTACCATCCAACAAGATGGCCAGTCTTTTGCCCACGTTTTCAGAAGTAATCCGTGCAAATATGCGCCCACCTTCCCTGTTGAATGAAATGGCCACATAGGGCTCGTTATAGGTAGATGCTATACGTACA
>CAZVAH010000403.1:0-1611 GCA_964625035.1 uncultured Bacteriovoracaceae bacterium
TGGCGTCCCCAAGGGGATTTGAACCCCTGCTGCCGGCGTGAAAGGCCGGTGTCCTAGGCCAGGCTAGACGATGGGGACGTACCAAATCAGTGAGCCAGGAGGGAATCGAACCCTCGGCCACCGGATTAAAAGTCCGATGCTCTACCAACTGAGCTACTGGCTCAAAGCGGTATCTCTATCTCATGGTTGGGCGTAAATATCAAGACTAAATCTATGGTCTCCCACGCTTAGAGAACACAGTTAAAATATATAGCCGCCTTTGCGGATAGAGGCACTTTGCTTACATACTTAAATATGATACCAAGAGATAGGGGGGGTAATTTATGGATATTAATTTAGAGAATCTTCTACCTATATTATCTTTTGTAGGTATAGTAGTTGTTTCATGGGTGGCAGGGATATTATTTCAGAGGTGGGCAATCTCTTGCCTGCGGGGTCTTGCAAAAAAGACTGCCTGGCGATGGGATGATATAGTTATAGATGCCCTTCATAAGGTAATAGTCCTGTGGTTTATTATAGCAGGTATCTCTATAGCAAATCATATGGGAGGTATCCCTTATTCTATAAAGGGCCCTGTAGATAAAATACTCATAATATTGGTCATATTTACTCTTACCTGGGTCATATTAAAGATAACCACAGATCTTATCCAGACCTATATGGATAGGCTTCAGGAAAGGCTACCAACGACCTCTTTATTAATAAACTTCATCAGGGTATCAATCTTGGTCCTTGGTGGGTTGATGATTATGCAAGCCCTTGGTATATCTATAACCCCTCTACTTACTACCTTGGGTATAGGGGGGTTGGCTATGGCATTAGCCCTGCAGCCTACTTTGTCCAATCTCTTTTCTGGTATACAGATTTTGGCCTCCAGACAGTTAAAGCCAGGGGATTATGTGAGGTTGGAGACAGGTGACGAAGGATATGTTAATGACATTACCTGGAGGAATACCACTATAAGGACACTTGGGAATAATACTGTAGTGATCCCAAATTCAAAGCTGGCAGACAATATCATCACAAATTATTACCTCCCTAAAAAGGAGATAGCTGTAAGGGTCCAGGTGGGGGTTAGTTATGCAAGCGACCTGGATAAGGTAGAGGATATTACCCTTGATGTTGCAAGACAGGTGATGAAGGATGTGGCAGGATTGGTAGTATTTGATCCCCTTATACGCTACCATACATTTAACTCTTCCAGCATAGACTTTACCGTTATCATGAGGGCTGGCGAAGTGGTAGACCGGTATCTTATAAAGCATGAATTTATAAAACGTCTACATAGGAGATACAAAGAGGAGGGGATAAAAATTCCTTTTCCTATTACTACTGTCTATATGCATGATAATGATTAAGTTTGAATTTTATCAAAGATAAAATCATAAAATGCCTTCATTAGCGTTGAGAACTCACGTTTTTTTGTGGTAGACTATGTGGAAGTCCCTTTCAATAATCTGGTCTTGAATCTCAATGGCCACAAGCGCCCCACATTTAAGTTCCCTATTAATCGCATTTTTGGATACTATCCCTATCTACGAGGCATACTTAAAAAAAGGGCTCCGGAATAACATCGTACCCCCCTAGGTGGTCATAAGAGAGCATAGAATT
>CAZVAH010000404.1:0-1605 GCA_964625035.1 uncultured Bacteriovoracaceae bacterium
TCGTGCACTATTTAGTGGTGAATCTAAATCGTGGAGTATTAATGAGATAATTGAGGCAGGCAAAGAGATATTGTGTGCTGAGGTCAAGGGGTTAGAGGGGCTCATAGACCAGATAGATTCATCTTTTGCAAAGGTTGTTGAACTTATTGCAGACCTGAAAGGAAGGGTAATGGTAACAGGGGTAGGGAAATCAGGTATCATTGCAAGGAAGATTGCCTCTACTATGGTAAGTACCGGTACCCCTGCATTTTTTATGCACCCGGTAGATGGAGTACATGGGGATCTTGGGGCAATAATGCCAACAGATATGGCATTGATACTGTCCAATAGTGGAAAGACAAGGGAAATATTGGACTTGTTACCGTCTCTAAAGGATTTAGGTATACCTGTAGTTACTATTACAGGTAATGTGGGATCCCCGCTGGCAAGGACATCAGATATAGTACTGGCATGTAATGTAGAAGAGGAGGCATGTAACTTAGGTCTTGCCCCCACTACATCTACCACTGCGCAACTTGCCATAGGAGATGCCATTGCTGTTGTTGTATCACAGATAAAAGGATTTGATTCTCATACATTTAAGATGCTGCATCCGGCAGGTGAGCTTGGCAGGCAGTTAATGAGCAAGATAGGGCAGTTGATTATAAAGGGGGGAGAGGCACCTTTTGTATCACTGGATACAGAAGTGGCAGATATTATAAAAGAGATGACCGAGAAATCTTTAGGCGTTACATTGGTTGGGTCTCAGTCGGATATAGAAGGGATTATTACAGATGGGGACCTCAGAAGGGCAATGTTGAAATATAAGGATAAGGTGGCTACTGTCAGTGCAAAAGATATTATGGTCTCCAGCCCAAAGATAATATCAGAAGATAAACTGGCTATAGATGCCCTGGACATGATGGAAAAACATCTCATCACAACCCTTGTGGTTGTAGATGATGCGTCAAGATTTGTTGGAGTCCTACACCTTCATGACCTATTGGGAAGGGGCAAGCTTGCCTTAAAGAATGTTTAGATGCTCTTTTATAGCATCCTTGGCAAGTTTATCTGCACGTTCGTTTTCAGGCAGGCCTGAATGTCCTTCTACCTTGCGAATAGACAGGGAGCTAAACCTTTCTATCTCTTTCTGTATCTCTTTTATCAGGGTTTTATTGGCATGTATCTTCCATCCGCTCAGTACGCCTATGACATAGGTTGAATCTGTGTATAGTATTACTGGCAGGTTCTTATTCTTTATAGATGTAAGGGCCTTGAGTATAGCCTTAAGCTCTGCTACGTTATTGGTAGCTTCTCCAATATATTCAGAGATCTCTTTGATGTGGTCTTTCCACATAAGCACTACCCCTATACCTGCCGGGCCAGGATTCTTACTACATGCACCGTCTGTATATACAATAATATTTCCGGATGGAGAGGATTGACTTTGACCCATATTTTTAATATCACATATACTAAAATCGAAATCAATTTAAAACAGATTGCGGTTCGGTATTATATAGCCCCTTTGGTGCAGCAGATTGCTGTATATCATTCGCAATCTGTTGAGATAAAATTATTAGGGGAGGGCTTATGGAAAGGCAATGGCAGGATGTACTTGATAGG
>CAZVAH010000405.1:0-1549 GCA_964625035.1 uncultured Bacteriovoracaceae bacterium
ATCTTAAATAGCGGTGGCTGGGCTATATACAAATAACCCCTCTCTATTATCTCTGGCATTTGCCTGTAAAAAAAGGTAAGGAGTAATGTCCTTATATGCGCGCCATCAATGTCTGCATCTGTCATGATAATTATCTTGTGATATCTAAGCCTAGATATATCAAAATTGTCCTTTCCAATCCCTGTACCTATGGCTGTAACTAGAGATTTTATCTCTTCGTTTGATAACATCTTGTCAAATCTTGCCTTCTCCACATTCAAGATCTTCCCCTTTAATGGCAAGATGGCCTGGTTTTTGCGATCCCTTCCCTGCTTTGCGCTGCCCCCTGCAGAGTCCCCCTCTACAATAAATACCTCACTTAACCGCGGATCTTTTTCCTGACAATCTGCTAGTTTCCCTGGCAGCAAGGTGGAGTCCAACGCGCTCTTCCTCCTTGTAATCTCCCTTGCTTTCCTTGCTGCTTCCCTTGCCCTTGCACTATCTAAAACCTTCTTTATTATACTATTTGCCTCACTTGGGTTTTCCTTTAAATAACTGCCTATAGCCTCATTAGTAACGCTTTCTACTATGCCCAATATATCAGAATTGCCTAACTTGGCCTTTGTCTGGCCTTCAAACTGCGGATTTGGCAACATGACACTAATAACAGAACAAAGCCCTTCCCTTGAATCATCCCCGGAGATCCCCACATTAGAATTTTTTAATAGCCCCATCTCTTTGCCATATGCATTTATACTCCTTGTAAGAGACTTTCTAAATCCAACCACATGAAAGCCTCCATCACGGGTGTTTATATTGTTAGCAAATGAAAACAGCGTTTCGCTATATCCAGAATTATACTGGAATACACCCTCCACAACTACAGCCCCCCTTGCTCCTTTAAAGTATACCGGGGTATGGATAGGTTTCTTTTTTGAATTAAGGTATAAAACAAAATCCCTAAGACCTTCTTTATAATGAAAGACTTTTAGCGTCTCCGTTTTTTCATCCTCGAGAGTAATCTTTAACCCTCTATTTAAAAAGGCAAGCTCTCTTAAGCGATTCGCAATAATATCAAATTGATATGTGGTGACCTCAAATATCTCAGGGTCTGGCGTAAAATGTATCTTTGTGCCTACCTTGGAAGTCTTACCCATTATCTCTAAAGGACTTGTCGGTACGCCTCTTTCATATTGCTGGTAATAAACGTGTCCGTTCCTGTTAATCTCTATCTCTAAGTGTTCAGACAGGGCATTGACTACTGATACACCAACACCATGCAATCCCCCTGAAACCTTATATATAGAGCTATCGAACTTGCCCCCTGCGTGCAGGGTTGTTAGTACAACCTCTACTGCCGGCCTTCCTGTTTGTTTATGTATGCCTACAGGAACCCCTCGGCCATCATCTTCCACGGTGATACTCTCATCCATATGAATAATAGTTTTTATATTATGGCAAAACCCTTCTACAGCCTCGTCAACGCTGTTATCCACCACCTCAAAGACCAGGTGGTGCAACCCCTGGGTGGAGGTAGTCCCTATGTACATAGCAGGCCTTAACCTTACTG
>CAZVAH010000406.1:0-1524 GCA_964625035.1 uncultured Bacteriovoracaceae bacterium
GTATTTATCTGTACCGGGATGCCCGTTTTTCTAAGTATCTTAATCCCATTAATAGCGGCATCAAATGAACCTTTAACTCCGCGAAATTCATCATGGGTGTCTGCTGAGGGCCCGTCCAGGCTCACAGATGTCCTGACAATTTTAGATCCCTTTATCTTTTCTGCAACCTCTTTGGTTATAAGAGAACCGTTAGTAGCTAAAGTCATACGTAACCCCAGTGATGATCCATGGTGTGCAAGATCAAAGACATCATCCCTGAGCAGGGGTTCTCCACCGGAGAGAATAATCATCTTTGTTCCTAAGCATGCCAGTTCATCCAGGAGATGGTATCCCTCTTGGGTGTTTAGTTCCTTGGGGTCTCTATGCTTGGTTGCAGATGCCCTGCAATGGATGCATCTGAGATTACATGCCTTTGTTATTTCCCATGCAAGGATAAATGGTGCCATTATCTAAGCATTTCTGCCAGTTTTGGCGCAAAATATGTAATAATTATATCCGCACCTGCCCTTTTTATGGCAGTGATACTCTCCATGAGTACTGCATCCTCATCGACCCATCCCCTACCTGCCGCAGCCTTTATCATGGAGTATTCACCAGACACCTGATATGCGCACAAAGGAAGGTCAAATTCATCTGCTATCACCCTTATCACATCAAGATATGGCATGGCAGGTTTTACCATGAGCATGTCCGCACCCTCCTCCACATCCAGGGCAGCCTCGCGTATGGCCTCTCTGACGTTTGCAGGGTCCATCTGGTAACCCTTTCTATTGCCGAATGCCGGCTTAGATCCAGCTGCTTCTCTAAAGGGCCCAAAAAATGCCGATGCATACTTTATGGCATAGCTCATAATAGGGATATTATCAAAGCCACCATCATCTAAGGCATCCCGTATGATCCCAATCCTGCCATCCATCATGTCAGATGGGGCTATTATGTTTGAACCTGCCTTTGCATGGGAGAGCGCTATCTTGGCCAAGACATCCAAGGTGTCGTCATTTGAGACATTACCGTCCTCATCGATTATACCGCAGTGGCCGTGATCTGTATATTCACACATACATACATCGGTGACAACTAAAAGATCAGGTGTTGTATCCTTTATCCTCTTTATAGCCTGCTGGATTATTCCGTCCTTTTTATGGGCCTCGGTGCCAAACTTATCCTTTTTCTTTGGTATACCAAAGAGCAGTACAGCAGGTATTTTAAGAGATGCAATTTCCTTTACTACCTTGGGCAGCATATCAGGGGAATACCTGAATTGATCAGGCATGGCCTCAATGGGTTCCTTTATAGATTTACCCTCTTTTACAAATAAAGGGTAGATAAGGTCGTCCACTAAGACATGAGTCTCCCTCACCATCTTCCGCATGGTTTCTGTTTGTCTTAGCCTCCGTGGTCTGTTTTCCGGAAACATATATAAATCCTCCTTTTATAAATCGTCATGTCCTTTTCGGCCACAATCAGGTATGAAAATGCTTTCGGGATGGGGGTTCTCTCGCTTACCTGTATCGCTCTTTGATA
>CAZVAH010000407.1:0-1515 GCA_964625035.1 uncultured Bacteriovoracaceae bacterium
GAGCCTTAGATGTATCAAAAAACGTTTTCGGTTAGAGAAAGGATTTGGGCAAATAGCCTGTTCAAACTTGACATAAGGGGCGACTACACCACTCCCTCACCCCAGTCAAAGTTTTCTATCAGGCTTTTTAGTTGCCCTAGTTCATTTATGTGATTTGCATCCTGTCTGAATGCCGATGCCCTGGGAAGCCCTTTTACATATGCGGATAAAAACTTTCGTATGCGTAATATCCCCCTTTGCTGGCCATAATAAGAACACAACATATCGAGATGTCTTAATAGCAGCTCCTTGCGTTCTATCGGACTGGCCGCAGGTCCACCCCTTAATTCCCTGAATATCCATGGCCTCCCTACAGATGCCCTGCCTATCATACATGCATCAGCCCCAAGGGATCTTACATGCTCTACCTCCTTGATAGATCTTATATTGCCACTTGCTATCACAGGGATGTCCACCTCGTGCTTTATACTTGATATCAGCTCCCATCTTGGGGGTGAACCAAACATCTCCGAGCGTGTCCTAGGGTGAATAATGATTGCATTTACACCGGCATCTGCACATCTTTTTGCCAGAGAGACTGCCGTAATAGATGAGCTGTCCCACCCAGCCCTTAGTTTTACACTCACAGGGATAGTGACCCGAGAGAGTACTGCCTCTACAATTCCCTCTGCTCTTTTTTGGTCTCGCATCAATGCAGCCCCCGCACCTTTTGAGACCACCTTTTTCACAGGACAGCCCATATTTATATCTATGCCATCAAAGCCGTCTTCCTCTAATATCTTTGCTGAAAGAGCAGCATCTTCAGGTACTGAGGTGAAGATCTGCGCAATAAGGGGGCTGTCCCCTTCGGGCCTGTCAAGGAGCTTCATTGTATTCTTTGTAGACCTAATAAGGCCTGCAGCACTTATCATCTCTGTAAACGCAAGCTCCGCACCATATTGTCTGCATAAGATCCTCATAGGCGAATCTGTTATCCCTGACATCGGGGCAAGAAATAGCCCATATCTAAACTCGTTGTTATATGCTCTCATCTCTTCGATAAAGTGTGCCTTGGTAAAGATCTTCTGTGGTTATTATTCGATGTATTGTATTTATCACCTCTCTTTTCTTCAAGGCCCACATGGGTGCAACAAATTCACCAGGGTGCGGATCACCAGTAATGCGCTGTATTACCATGTCTTTGGGAAGATAAGCAATAAACCTTGCAACCCCAAGGGCATAGTCTTCCATAGTAAGTGGCGTGTAGATCCCCTTTTTATACATGTCCTCCATCACAGTAGATTTCACCACATAAAGCAGGTGGATCTTTAGATCGGTGATGGGAAGGCTTGCTACCAATCTGGCAGTGGTTTCATACATACCCATATCTTCTCCGGGCAGACCAATAATCACATGGGCACATATCCTTATATTGTAATCGGCTGTCAAACCAACCGCATCAATAAATGTCTTTACATCATGGCCCCTATTGATCAATCTTAATGTCTCATCACTGGCAGACTGCAGGCCATACTC
>CAZVAH010000408.1:0-1510 GCA_964625035.1 uncultured Bacteriovoracaceae bacterium
CTTTTGATGAAAGTACCGCATCGCATGCCCAAGGTTGTGATAAAAAATCCACACATAAAGCCAGAAAACCTTTATTTTCTTTTGGGTGAGGCCATAGGGATACCTGAAGATAAGAGATCAAGAGTGTATTTGCATGAGTACGAAGATCGTCTCAAAGAGATAGGAGGGGCTCTTCTCCTAGTAGATGAGGCTCAGGACCTTTCTATTGAGATGCTAGAAGAAATAAGGCTACTCTCCAATATGGAGACCCCAAGAGAGAAACTGGTCCAGATAATGCTCCTGGGGCAACAAGAACTCAACGAAAAATTAAAGAGTCCTAGGTTGAGACAGCTGAGGCAAAGGATAGGTATCAAATACCACATCCCGCCTTTAGATAGCGTTGGGTCTGAAGATTACATAGAACACAGGCTTAAGATAGCGGGTTATGAGTCAAAGGCGAAGCCTGTATTCATTTCTTCTGCTGTGGCAGAGATATATAAGCAGACTAAAGGGTTTCCGAGACTCATAAATATACTTTGTGATAATGCCATGCTTGCAGCTTATACTAAGGATACCTACCAGATAGGGGCCAGGCTTGTAAAAAAGGTTGTATCAGATATGGAAGGCACATATGGGAAAACAGACACACCTTCCCCAAGATTATCTACGCCTCATACATGGGCAAGAAAGAGTCTAAACCGCTTGCTCGTTTCTGGATTGATAGTTGCTTTCTGTGGGGGAGGAATTATTACATGGTATTTATTAGAACATAATAAAGATATATCTTTTATAGATACGGCTGCACCGCAGGTGAAGGTGGTTTTGGATGGTCTAACCAGTAGTAAGCCAGGTGAAACCTCCCAATCCTCAGTGCATGATAAGCATACAAATGTAAGTTTTCAGGATGCCCGTGGACAAAACACAGGTAATCGGCAGGACAGAGTATATTCCTATGATCAGAATATAACAGGTCAGGATACCTCTGTAGATGTAGCAACCCCTCCAATTCCACCTGCGATAATTGAACAGGAGAAGTCAGCAGGCGTATGGATTACTGTAAAAGAAGGGGATACACTGGCTGAGATTGCGATAATACATTATGGGAAGGCAGATGATAAGATATTAATGGATATTAAGGAAGCCAATCCAGGAATAGAGGATGTAGATATCATAGATGAGGGGCAGGAGATATTTATACCCAACATTTTTAGTTTAACAAGTACTCTTTATAGCGTAAGTGTAGCATCCTACTACAGTATAGAAGAAGCTAAGGCAGTATTTGACGATCTGATTAATAGGGGATTTAACGCTACAATATATCCCTATGTAGATTCTAAGGGGAGGAATCGGTATAAGTTAACAATAGGTATATTTGGTTCGAGAGAAGAGGCAATCTCATATTCCAAAATCCTTGAGGAAATGGGATTTTTGTATGTGAACCCTGTTAAGATTAGCATGGAGGGATAGAGGGTCAGGTCTTGAATCGTGAATTTTATCAGTTCTGGAGGTCCAGTAATTCACGATTCAAGAC
>CAZVAH010000409.1:0-1505 GCA_964625035.1 uncultured Bacteriovoracaceae bacterium
GATAAATAGGGTAAGGGTCATAGGAGGTGGCCTTGCCGGGGTGGAGGCTGCATATCATTTAGCATCAAGAGGTATTAAGGTGGATCTCCTTGAGATGAGACCATCTACTATGACAGATGCGCACAAGACACCATTTCTGGCTGAATTGGTCTGCAGCAATTCTTTTAAGGGTGATGATCCCAATACAGCGTATGGCTTACTAAAAAAGGAGATGAGGGCCTTAAACTCTATAGTGCTGGAGGTAGCGAATGGAGCAAGGGTGCCAGCTGGTAAGGCCCTGGCGGTTGATAGAGATGTCTTTGCCCGTGATATCACACAGCTCATAGAATCTGAAAGACTGATCAACCTTATCAGGGAGGAAGTAAAGGGTATCGATACAGATATACCAACCATTATTGCCACAGGCCCCCTTACCTCAAGGGGGCTCACAAAAGACATTACACGCCTTACCGGTAGCGGCGGATTATACTTTTATGATGCCATCTCCCCTATAGTGGATGCAGATAGCATAACCATGGATCATGTATTTCCTGGGTCAAGATGGTCACCTCAAAGCAAAGATTATCTTAATTGCCCTATGACTGAAGATCAGTACTATGCATTTATAGATGCTCTACTTGCAGCAGATAAGGTTAAGCCACATACATTCGAGAAAAAAGAACTTTTTGAAGGGTGCCTTCCAATAGAGGTGGTTGCATCTAGAGGTAGAAGTAGTCTGGCCTTTGGCCCTATGAGGCCAGTAGGTTTTGTAGACCCGAAGACAGGATATAGGCCTTTCGCTATTGTTCAGTTAAGAAAAGAAAACTTGAAAGGTGATGCATATAATATGGTGGGATTCCAGACCAGACTTACCTATCCTGCACAGCAAAGGGTATTTAAAATGATACCAGGGCTAACTTCGGTCAGGTTTTTAAGATTCGGCAGTGTCCATAGAAACACATTTATAGACTCCCCAAGGATACTAAGAAAAGACCTTTCTGTCATTAAACACCCTTATGTGAAGCTCGCCGGACAGATAATAGGGGTTGAAGGGTACATGGAATCAGCAGCTACAGGTATCATAGCAGGGCTGGCTATGTCAGCCTACCTAAAGGATATCCCATTTTGCCCTCTACCTCCAAGCACTGCGATAGGTGCACTTATACACTATATCACAGATCCTGTAGGGAAACTTTTTCAGCCTATGAACATCAATTTTGGAATTATGGAACCCCCACATGTGGCAAAAGGCATGAGGAAGAAGGCTATCTTAGAAAAGGCGGAGCATACATTTGGAAGGTGGGTCGATTCTGTGATCCAATCAGGGCTTTAGCAGGGTTTATATGAAAACAGTGAACAGTGAAGAGTTAAGAGTGAAAGAATATTATTTATATGAAAAATACTTGGTACGGAAATAAATCCTGAGTAATTTTGAAGAAATCGAGAGGCAAAAAAAGATTTTTAGCTTCGCGATTACCTCACGATTTAACAAATTTATATGAAAAATACTTGTCAGAGATCAGGGA
>CAZVAH010000410.1:0-1503 GCA_964625035.1 uncultured Bacteriovoracaceae bacterium
CTTTAGAAACATGCTGATAGATACGAGATATCGAAGGATGCCGTTTATCTATTGCATCAGGTTCTTCCAGGCTATAATGTCTGTTTATCCAGTGCGCAATGCCAGCCTTGCCCGACTTATCTGTAATTGCAATCTCTATAGGACGGGCCAGGATCTTTTTTGTATCAAATATATTGTATATCTCTTCATGCTTAACAATCCCATCTGCATGTATGCCGGCCCTGGTAACATTAAAGTTTTCCCCTACAAACGGGTAGTGATGAGGTATATTATACTCCATCTCAGAGTTTACATATTTTGCCATCTCTGTGATAGCCCGTGTATTTATCTTTTGCTTATGTCCCCGTAGGGATAAATACTCTATAACCATGGCCTCAATTGGGGTATTACCAGTCCGCTCTCCAAACCCAAATATTGTACCATTTACTGCAGCGCAACCATAAAGCCACGCAGCAGTTGCATTAACAAAGGCCATGTGAAAATCATTATGCCCGTGCCATTCAAGGAGATGACCAGGAACCCCTGCATCATCTATCAATGCCCTTACCAACTTATCTACTGCCCTTGGTAAGGCAGCACCAGGAAACGGTACCCCATAGCCCAATGTGTCACATAGTCTGATCTTGATATCCATGCCTGACTTTTCTCTTAGCTCCATCAGTTGCCTTGCAAAAGGGATACAGAAGCCGTATATATCAGCCCTTGTTACATCTTCAAAATGGCACCTCGGTATAATGCCTGATGAGAGTGCATCCTTTACTATGCCCAAATAAGAATCCAGGGCTTTTTTTCGATTCATCCCAAGTTTCAGAAATATATGGTAGTCAGAGACTGATGTAAGTATACCTGTCTCATCAATTTCCATATCCTTTACTAGCTTGAGATCATCTTTATTGGCCCTTATCCAGGCTGTTACCTCTGGATATTTATAGCCTTTCTTCTTACAGGTCTCGACTGCATCTCTATCCTTTTTACTGTATAGAAAAAATTCGGATGCCCTGATAAGACCGACCTTACCACCAATCTTATGAAGGAAATCAAATAATCTCTCAATCTGACCCACAGTAAAGGGAGTCATGGATTGCTGACCATCCCTGAATGTGGTGTCTGTAATAAACAGATCATCAGCAGGACAGATAGGGGTAAGTTTCATATCAAAGTCAATCTTCGGGATTTCAGAGTAATCAAATATCCCTCTGTAAAGGTTCGGGGCATCTATATCATTTATGCCTGTTGGATAGTTTTGCCCTCCTGTATAATAAAATATCTTTGTATTGTTATCCCAGCGAGCCATATATATTTCACCTCCTTGGTACAAATGCATCCTTTGGTAATTTTTCAGGTTCTGGGGCGCCAGCCTCTCGTCTGGCACCTATAATCTCTTCTATACTCATATCCCTTGGAATCTTCAGATCCTGGCCAGAATAGATTATTTGGGGATCCTTTATCTGATCTCTATTGGCCTTATAGATAAGCGGCCACATATACGAGTCATTATATAAC